>OMJB01000114.1 GCA_900299255.1 Sphingobacteriales bacterium | reverse complement strand
GAAAAGGGATGGTTTGTGTATACGCCAATCACCATATTCTTCGTGGTGGGTATGTTCTATACTAAAGGACTAGCCTTCAGAAAATCAGTACTTTGGTTTTGCCTTTTGAATATTTACATAGTCATAGGTTGGCGTGACTGGCATTACGGAGCCAGCTATTCTACGCGTGCTCTGATGCAAAGCTACCCCATATTCGCATTGGCATTCGGTACTTTTGTTGAAGAATTCATGTCTAAAAAATGGAGTTGGGCATTTTATGTTGGATTACTCTATCTCGTATTTCTAAATTTCTTTCAGATAACCCAATACCGCAGCGGTATCCTTCATTACGACGAAATGAATTTTCGTTACTATAGCCGGATTTACCTGAATTTCAATCCAACCGAAGAAGATGTGAGCCTGCTGGATGGAAATGAAACACCCTGGAATGAAAAAAATTATGCTAAAAAAGTTTTCGTTCATATTGATTCTTTACCACCGCTACAGGTTCAGGCAATGACCCCAGGAGCATTATACCAATCTCAGACTGGGCTGTCAACCGGAAAAAAAATATGGCTGAAGGTGGAATGTCATATTAAGGCGCCAGGCTGTCTTTGGCAGTCATTTCTGAATGCGGATTTGGTGAAAGGTGATTCCAGTCAACACAATAAGGTACGGTTGTATAGCCCACTTAGTAAAAACGACCCATTTAACCGCTATGCTATGTATTTGCGTGTACCCGAGTATTTCAGGCAAAGCACTTTAAAGTTGTACATAAGTTCCCCATTTACTTTCATTGGCAGCGCAAAGGATATTACTGTTACCCAATTGGAAGAGTAGCATTATAGCGCAATGATGAATGTAACATGAACCCTGGTTTAGTCATTTTAACTACATTTGTTGCTAGTCGATATGCGGTTCAGGTACTACAAATACTCTTTGATGCTTCTTTGTTTTTCAGTTGCCCTTAATACATGGGCGCAGGAGGGAGCACCGGCCAATGAACCCTGGGCTGGTTTTGGTGTAATTGTCAATCCATTCGTTGGAAAGGTATATAAGCACGAAGAAAAATTCCACCTGCCCATACCCGAACTGTCCTATGGCACCGATGTGGATTTTGTTATCCATACCTACGGAAAAAAACCATGGCACCAGCTGCGTAAATTCCCTACAATAGGTGTAGGTGTAACGTACACCAACTATGGTATAGACTCTGTGTACGGCCAGTGCATTGGGTTATACCCCAATATTATTTTACCATTGGTGAGAGGTGAAAAACTGGAATGGACACTGAGACTAGGGGATGGCGTGGGGTATGTGACCAAACATTTTCGCCGTTCGGCACCGGTGGATACTATCAACGCTGCCATTGGCAGTCACATAAACGACTTTGCATATTTTTCTACCGATCTTAGTTACCATATCAACCAGCACTGGGATGTGCAGCTGGGAGCCCATTTCACCCATATCTCTGATGCTTCTCATGATAAGCCTAACCTGGGTGTAAACTTATACGGAGGACATGTAGGTTTAAGTTACTTTCCGGTAACTTCCAAACCAAAAGCAATCCGGCAGAAGCTAACTCCGTTAAGAAACAGGATTCTGGTACAGGGCAGGCTCAGCATGGCAGTGGTATCTGCTAATTCTCCCGGGGGGCCACACTACCCTGTTTACCTTGCGTCCGGTTACGCCAGCAGACGGTGGAAAAGCAAAAACAAGATGTTCCTTGGGCTGGATTACTCATACCACAGTGATGTGAGCGCATTTTTAAAAAGCATAGAAGTATATCCCGGCAAGGAAGCGCAGCATTCATGGAAAAGTGCTGTATTTTTTGGCAATGAATTTCTGTTCGGCAGGCTGGGTATAGTGATGCAGGTAGGCGTGTATATAAAGCAGGCTGAACTGATTCAGGATCCCTACTATGAAAAAATAGGAGGGCATTACTATTTGTTGCAGAAAGAACATGGGCCGCTGAAAGAGTTTTTTATCTCAGCTTTTTTAAAAACACATAAAACAGTTGCCGAACTGGGTGAATTTGGATTCGGTTTCGGGTTTTAGCGTACTGCATTCTTTTATTAATTTCACATTATGCCGGTATTGAAAGAATGGACCATAGGCGACCATGGGTTGGCTGCAATCTGGAAAGTGGAAGAACCTGAGTCATTCTTCTCAGACCAGACAGGCATCAGTTCTGATATTAAGAACGAACGAAGACGAATTGAACATCTGGCTGGCAGATATTTGCTGAAATATCTTGAAAACGATTTCCCGCTTTGGAATATCCGGAAGGACGAACACGACAAACCCAGAATTGACAATAACCAGTATTTTTTCTCCATATCCCACTCCTGGCCATACATCGCCGCCATTATTGACCCATATAGCGAAGCAGGCATAGACATACAAACATGGCATCCTAAGATTGAGCAGATTCAACACAAGTTTTTGTCAAAAGACGAGCAGGAAATATTCAGAAATGATGCGCAGCTGATAACGCTGGCATGGTGCGCAAAGGAGGCTGCTTATAAGTGGCACGGCAGGCGTGGTATAGACTTTATTGAACATTTGCCTATTGAATATTTTGAGCATAACGACCAAAAAAGTGAAATAACGATATTTTTTAAGTTGTCTAAAATTCCTCAGATGGTCAGCCTGAATAACCTGATTAGCGCCGATTTTGCCTGTTCCTACGTATCAAAATCAGAAAAATGGGCAATATACTAGTTTTATTACATTTTTTAAACATGTTGTGTTTTTAAAAAAATATTCTCACTTTTTTAGAAATTTTAGAAAAAATACCTAGATTTACATAAAATTTAATATTATGTCGTCATTACGTTTTGAAGCAATTCAGTCAGTATTAACCGGAGAGGAAAAGAAGATCTCAGGTTATGGAGACAAAAAGATCACCGCGATCTTTGCCAGCAATGTATTTACAGGACGTACCATGCGTGAATACCTGAGCGATGAGGCATACAAAAGCCTTATGAACTCGGCTAAAACCGGTACAAAAGTTGAGCGCCGTATGGCCGACCAGGTAGCTGCAGGTATGAAAGCCTGGGCAGAAGGCCAGGGAGTAACTCACTTTACCCATTGGTTTCAGCCGCTGACCGGAACTACCGCAGAAAAACATGATTCCTTTTTTACTTTAAAAAGTGATGGCACAGCAATCGAGCTTTTTGATGGCGATGCACTAATACAGCAGGAACCCGATGCGTCCAGTTTTCCAAACGGAGGTATCAGGGCTACATTTGAAGCACGCGGATATACCGCATGGGACCCATCTTCACCTGCATTTATTATAGAGGCCGGTTCAGGTAAAACACTTTGTATACCCACAATTTTCATTGCTTACAGCGGTGAATCTCTTGACTACAAGGCTCCATTACTCAAGTCAATTGCTGCGCTGGATAAAGCAGCAGTAGACGTTTGCCACTATTTCGATAAAAATGTAAGCAAGGTTACCACAACGCTTGGCTGGGAACAGGAATATTTTGTGATAGACGAGGCACTCGCAAATGCCCGTCCTGACCTGATGATGTGTGGAAGAACACTGATAGGCCACAGTCCGGCAAAAGGCCAGCAGCTCGAAGATCATTATTTCGGATCGATCCCTGAGCGTGTATATGCATTTATGCAGGATTACGAACAGGAAGCATACAAATTGGGTATACCATTACGTACCCGCCACAATGAGGTAGCTCCTGCTCAGTTTGAGTGTGCACCTATATTCGAAGAATGCAACATAGCGGTAGATCACAATACCCTGCTGATGGATGTGATGAATAAGGTTGCAAAGCGTCACAAACTGAAAGTGCTGCTGCACGAAAAGCCATTTGCGGGCATCAATGGATCCGGCAAACACAACAACTGGAGCATGGCTACAGATACGGGTGTAAACCTTTTGTCGCCCGGGAAGACACCACGCACCAACCTTATGTTCCTCACCTTCTTCGTGAATACCATTAAAGCCGTTCACGATTATGCAGATCTGCTACGCGGTGCAATCGCATCAGCCAACAATGACCACCGCCTGGGAGCCAATGAAGCGCCACCAGCTATCATCTCTGTTTATATTGGCAACTATCTGTCTAATGTGTTGGATGAAGTAGAATCACGAGTTACCGAAAAATTCAGCGAGCAGGACGAAGTAATACTGAAGCTGGATATCCATAAGCAAATTCCTGAACTGCTGATGGACAATACCGATAGAAACCGTACCAGCCCGTTTGCATTCACAGGTAATAAATTCGAATTCCGTGCGGTAGGATCTTCTGCCAACTGTGCTTCGCCAATGATCGTGCTGAACACCATCATGACTGAAACCCTTAAGCAGTTTAAGAAAGATGTAGACGCATTAATAGAAAAGGGTGAAAAGAAAGAAATTGCTGTGCTGCAGGTATTGCGCGACTTCATCACCAAATCAAAGAAGATCAGGTTTGAAGGCGATAACTACAGTGATGAGTGGGCTGAAGAAGCTGCTCGCCGCGGCCTGAACAACTTCAAGACCACACCTGAAGCACTTGATGCATTTGTGACCGAAACCAGTAAAAAACTGTTTTACGAAAACAATATTTACAGCAAGAGAGAACTTGAAGCAAGGCATGAAATAATGCTGGAGGAGTACATTAAAAAAGTACAGATAGAGGCGCGCATCATAGGATACCTGTCGGCTAACCACATACTGCCTGCTGCTATCAACTACCAGAATACGCTTATCTCTAATGTACGCGGACTGAAAGAAATTGGTCTGGACAAGAAAAGCTATGCTGCACAGCTGAATATGATTGAGATTATGAGTACTCATATTCAGGAAATAAATGATAACGTTGAAGCAATGATCGAAGCACGTAAGAAAGCAAACAACGAAGGTGATACACATAAACGCGCTTTAATGTACTGCCACAACGTAAAAACATACTTTGACAAGATCCGCTACCATGCAGATAAACTGGAGCTGATAGTTGATGATAAATTGTGGCCGCTGCCTAAGTACAGGGAGTTACTGTTTATCAGATAAGGACTTAGTTGAGTACAAAGGAAAGCCGCTGCAATTCAGCGGCTTTCTGTTTTTATCAGATTCATGAAACAAAACAGCCGGATGCCGTTATGTTTATTAAATAAAAAGTATTTTTGAATCAGATGACCTTCAACTCCCTCCAGTTCCTGGTATTCTTCATGGTGGTTACACTCTGGTTTTTCAGGCTTAAAACCCAGAAAGGCCGGATTTGGTTGCTGTTGATAGCAAGCTGTTATTTTTATATGTCGTTTATCCCTGAGTATATACTCATATTAGGGGGCACTATTGTAGTTGATTACTTCGCTGGTTTTCTTATTGAAAAAAATGTGGGGGCTGCCAGAAAATTATGGATGGTACTTAGCCTCATTGCCAATATAGGCGCACTGGCTGTTTTCAAATACTACAACTTCTTTCTTGGCAATATTAACACAGCATTCCAGGTGCTGGGCAAAACAATGGATTTGCCGTTTTTAAAAATGGCACTTCCTATCGGTTTGTCATTCCATACTTTTCAGGCTATGAGTTACACCATTGAGGTATACCGGGGAAAACAGAAAGCCGAAAGGAATTTTGTGGTTTATGCTTTATATGTGATGTTCTATCCTCAGCTGGTGGCCGGGCCAATTGAGCGGCCGCAGAATGTTCTGCCGCAACTCAAAGAATTCCGTGCTTATAACTGGGACAACGTAAAGGAAGGGCTGGCAAGAATGCTATGGGGCTTTTTTAAAAAAGTAGTAATTGCAGACCGCCTGGCTATGGTTGCAGACAGGACATTTGGGCATACTCCAGAAAGTTCATCTGTGGCATTATTAATTGGCGCAGTTTTTTATTCTTTTCAGATATACTGCGATTTTTCCGGCTACTCAGATATAGCACTGGGTGCAGCGAAGGTGATGAACATCAGCCTGATGGAGAATTTCAAACAACCTTATCTGTCAAAGGGCATACATGAATTCTGGAGCCGGTGGCACATTTCTTTATCCAGCTGGTTCAGAGACTATGTGTATATACCTCTTGGCGGCAACAGGAAAGGCAGCTTACGGCGAAAAATAAATGTTGCAGTTGTATTTCTGCTCAGTGGACTGTGGCATGGCGCTAACTGGACATTCATAGTTTGGGGAGCACTCCACGGGCTGTTTGTTATACTACTGGTAGGCAATTCAAATGAGCTTAAGGAAGGCAGGCCAGCATTCGTTAACACCCTGCGGGTAATTGTTAATTTCACTCTGGTTACTTTCCTGTGGATATTTTTCAGATCGGAAAATCTGAGCAACGCCCTAAGCTATATTCAACAGATATTCAGTCTCAAAGGGGGCACACACTATATTGGTATCAGCAAAGTGGAATTCCTGTTTTCTTTGGCATTGATAGCTATTATGATGCTAAGGGAAAAGTATGCGGCAGGTCATTATATTGCCAGCAACAGCAGGTTTTACATTTATACAGCATTTATGGTGCTTGCCTGCTATTTCTTTGGTGTGTTTATTGAGAACCAGTTTATTTATTTTCAGTTTTAAGAAATGGGCAAAAGAATTCTCAGTTATGTATTCATTGTATTGGGGCTTGCAGCACTGGTAATATCCACCTCCCGAAATGCTATGCAATACATTTCTGAGAAAAGAGACACAACAGCATGGTGGGGTGCTTACCCCTGCCTCAATGGCGACCTGGTTAGTTTGTCGTACCTTGATGCAGTAAAACGATTCAACCCGCCGCCTGACCATACTCCTTTCATGCACGCTGCTCATGCCCCATCTGACAACATAGTCCTATACCTCCATGGCGATAGCTACACCTATCATTTGAGTGATTCAGTTTTTACAGGCACCTCAGCATTCCACTACATTGACCGCAACCATGGAATGGAATTCTCACTTGATTCATCAAAAAGAAATATACTGATAATTGAGGTATCAGAAAGATACATACGGCCATATTTCAGCACCCTCAGGATACTGGATGAAGTAGGGAACACTTCAAAAAACAAACAGGCTCAAACGACTGTTTTTGCCAATGGGCAGGACATCAGCTATGCTTCATTAATTCCTTCTTTTGATGTAAATGACTTGTTCAACAAATACATCAATCAAAACCTACAGTGCAACCTTTTCAACTACAACTTCATTATTCCGGTATTTGAATACAAAGCGGCCTTGAATTATTATGTCTTCAACAGAGCTTCAGGTGATGTAGTTATATCTAAAGACAAAAACTTTTTATTTCTTAAAGAAACTGTTTCCCTTACAGATGCCGGCAGTTCATACACTCACCTGAATGAAAATGACATTAAACAACTCGTCAGCAATTTTAATACCATTTACACACATTATCGCAAACAGGGCTTCAAGGAGGTATACCTATCGATGATTCCCAATGCCGCATCAGTGGTACAGCCGGAAGGCTACAATAAACTGATTCCCAGAATACAGAGTGATACTGCACTTAAAATGAAAATCATTGATGCATATTCTCTGTTCAAAAATAATCCTGCACTTTACTATCTGCCCGGCGACACACACTGGAACAGCAGGGGGAAGCAGGCCTGGATAGATATGGTTAATGAATACTTAAAGCAACAGCAACTATAATCCCACAAGATCATCAAAGGCAGTAAAAAGACAAACGATGGTATTGTTCCAGAGGTGGTTATTGAAGTGGGAAAATGACACGATGAAGAAAAATATTGAGCAGAATTAATATCTTTATTGTTGTGGGGTTGTAAAACATGAAATATATACAGAACTCCAAAAGCATGTGAGGCGTATAGCTCCTGATATACATGCCAAAAGCTCAAAATTCAGTTATGAAACCACATCGTTCAAATATACTCACAAACCCAAAATACCTGAACAACCCTTTATTGTTATTTGTTTTTTTTTGGCTGGCTACCTTTATATTATATCTGCCTGCTTCACGGGCCGGGCTGGAGGGGGATTTCCCATATTGGGCTGCTTCGATTGACAGTCAATCTTTTTGGGATTTTATAAATGCCAAAGGTGCGTCACTACCTTTTTTACACCAGTTTACTCAAATAGTAAGGTATCTTTTCTTAAGTGTATGGGGCTATAATACTTTAACATGGCACCTTCTGCACATCAGCCTGAATGCGATTATCGCCCTGCTGCTTTTCAATGTTTTCAGAAAAATTCTGAAGGACTCACATATTGAGCATCCCTATGCAATTTCATTTGGCGGCGTGTTGCTTTTTTGTGTAACACCACATGCTACAGAAGTAGTAGTTCGAGAAATGTGCTATCATTATCTACAGGGTTTCATTTTTATACTGCTTATAGTTGGTTATCTTCTAAGGTTCCTGGAAACCCGGAATACAAAGTATGCCTGGTTATCAGGAATCATCTTTTTTATTTCGACTTTCTCTCTGGAAATATTTTATCTCACACCTTGGGTGGTACTTTTAGTAATTGCCTATTACCGTATCGCATTGGGATATGAAAGAAAAGTATGTTTAAAATCGGTTGTGCTTTTTTTTGTTCCCCAAATAATTATGTTTTTTGGGCATCTCGTATTGTTGCGGATTGTTTGGGGCAACCGAATAGCCCATATTGGCACACTATCGTTCAGTAATCCAGTTGGGCTTCTGAGCAAACCAATACTGTACTTTTTCCATATTATTTTCCTGGGGCGTTATTTTCCGCAGACTTTAAAAATCAAAATTTACAGCGTTTTTGAGTCTGGTACTGCGGTCTATTCTTTTTATGCTATTGCCTTACTGTTGTTTTTAACAGCTTTTCTTTTCTTTAGTAAATTACAGAAAAAAATACAGGCAATTATTCTTTTCGCTTTGATCAGTATTGCTTTTGTGTTCTTAGCGGTTCCGTTAGACTTTGCGACAATACTCTATATTATTGGTGACCGCTACATTTACATTCCATCTGCGTTCACTTCAATAATTTTCGCACTGCTGGCGAGCCTGATTAGTTACAGGCCGGCGGCAGTAGCGATTTTTTCATCCTATTTGCTGTTGAATGTGTACTACACTGCAAAAACGAACCAATCAACATATTATGCTGCAACTATAACCAAAAGCCTTTTAACCGAAGTACCAAGCCCAGGAAATAAAAAAATACTACTACTGAACCTGCCAGCATGTATGAATGGCGCATTGATGATACGGGCTCAGGACGAAAGCGAATTCAAACTGATGAATAACATGTTCTACCCCCAAAATAAAATTAATAATGAGGTGTATGATGTCTGCGGCTACAATATGCAGCAACCCAATAATGGAGCTCATGTTTATGTATTCAATGACAGTGTATTGAATGTAACTCTGAATCAATGGGGAGCCTGGTGGTGGCGCGGGGATCTTGGCGCAGGTAGTTATGAGAATAAAGAATATAAATTAAATATGACTGATCCCGGGCATTGGTACCAGCTCATTCTTAAACATCCTGCATCTGAATACCTGATTTTGTATCAGGTAGGCAGCAAGTGGAAAACGGTAGATTGGAATAAGAAAAACGTAGATCAGAATTAAACAACAAGTTTGCCAGGCTCCAACAAAACACCAGGAATGAAACTCAACAACAAAACAGCTTTTGTATTCTACTGGATTATAGTATTTGTTGTTTACCTGCCCGCGGCAGAAGCCGGGCGTGTAGGCGATTTCCCGGGATGGGTTGAAGCGCTTACTTCAAAAAGCTTTATTGACTATGTAAACAGGAAAGGTTCAGGAATTGCCAGCATGTACCAGTTTACACAAATTGTTTCCTGGCTGTTTTATAAACTCTTCGGAGCTGACGCCTGGCTGTGGCATGTGCTGTATGTAACACTCCAGGCAGTTAATGCACTGCTGTTGTTTGTTTTCTTCAGGAAATTTTTTGAACAATCAGAATTAAAATTTTCTGCAGGTGCCGCATTTGCCGGCGTCATGCTTTTTTGCCTGAGCCCGCATATATCCGAAGTAGTCGTTTGGGAGCCTTCTTTCCATTATCTGCTGGGACTGTTGCTGATGATGGCCGTTATGGTTTGCGCACAGAAGTTCGTGGAAACCAGCAAAACCGGTTATGCTATTTTGGGAGGGTTTGTTTTCCTGTGTTCTTCTTTCTGCCTCGAAGTGTTTTACCTGACCCCGCTGTTTGTGGTGATGCTGGGTATTTATTACAAAGTGGTTTTGAAATCCGGAGTGATGTTACTGCGAAAGTACTTTCTGTATCTGACTGTACCTCAGTTGTTCATTTTCCTCCTTCATTTTTTGCTGCTGCGGATTATGTATCATCAGACAGTTGCGCATATAGGCACTATTGCCCAGCAGCCTGTGCAGGTAATGCTGGCCAAATCATTAAAGTACATTTTCCACATTCTATTTTACGGCCGATTCTGGAACGACTCACTGAGAACAAAAATTTATCAGTTCTGCGAGTCTGGCACTGTACTTTATATGTTTTATGGTGTATTTACCGTGTTCATTATTGCAACATTGGCCCGTTTCCGCAACATCAGACTGAAATGGAAACCGTTCTTCTTCCTTTTTGCAATGGTGGTCATGTCTCTGGGATTAATACTTCCGCTTTGGCTGCCCGACACCGGAATTGTCATCTACGACAGATATACCTATTTACTGGATGCATTTGTTTATATGTTCGTCGCCTTATTTTTCGCAAACTTATCGGGAAGGTATGGCTTTCCGGCTGCAATAATGTCGCTGGCATTGGTGAATTACAGGTTTACTCACAAAGTAGTGGCATACTGGCAGCAATCTGCAGATGTGGTCAACCATCTTGTTGCCACTTTCCCGAATGAACCTGCAAAAAAAGTTCTGCTGCTCAACCTCCCCGAATGCTTCGACGGTGTGCAGATGGTGGGTACCCGTGACGATGGCGAATTCAGAATGATGTATAATTCTATTATGCCAGATAAAATCAGCAACGAAGTATATGACGTTGAGGCATTCTACATGCGCAGCATGAAAGATGGAGCCCATGTAACAGTGCTAAATGATTCAGTGATTAAGGTAACGCTCAATCAGTGGGGTACCTGGTGGATATATTACGGCTACGGGGCGGGCAGCTATGAGAATAAAGATTTCAGGGTAGATATGCGCGATCAGGGGCATTGGTACAATGTAATACTGAAACACCCTTCTTCTGAATACCTCCTGCTTTATACTGTAGGCAGAGACTGGAAGAAGGTAGACCTCACAAAGCAGAACATTGACCAATATTGACCTATATTTGTTTTTTAATCCTTTGATATTTGAATACTGTCGCCTCTGCACCTCAATCCTGGATATCCCGAATAACCAGGAGTGAACACAATCGTGTTTTTGCGGTACTGTGGGTGATTGCATTTGCATTATACCTGCCGGCTGCCAAAGCTGGCTGGGTGGTTGACGCTGCTGGCTGGCTTCATAATATTCGTGAACTGCCTTTTTGGGATTATGTAAACAATACGCAATCCAGCATGCCGAGCCTGTACCAGTTTACACAGCTGGTTACCTATTTGTTTTACAGGGTTTTCAATGCCAATCCATATGCATGGCACACGCTCATGGTTACTATGCATGCTGTGAACAGTTTTTTGTTCTATGTTATCTGTTCACAGCTTTTCATTGATTCAGGTATTAAGAATAGTAAAACCATTGCCTTATCCGGTGTGATTTTATTCACAGTATGCCCCCATATATCCGAAGTGATTGTCTGGGAGGCTGCGTACCATTATCTGCAGGGATTTCTGTTTATTCTTATTATCCTGCGTCTGGTTCAGAAATTTCAGCATAGCCAGCAAACTAAATATGCCATTGGCGCTGGTATTCTATATTTCCTGTCCACCTATTCACTCGAAATTTTTTACCTGACACCCTGGTATGTGCTTGCCCTGGCTTTGTATTACCGCTACGCTTTAGGTTACGATAGTGCCATTTTTAAAAAAACGGTAAAATGGTTTTTTGTACCACAGCTCCTTTTGTTCGTACTACACATTATCGTTCTGAAAATTGTTTACAACTATTTGTTTGCCCATATCGGAACAAATATCTGGCAGCCATTCACAAGCTATATCTGTAAGCCGCCAAGGTACATTTTTCATATTCTGTTCCTGGGCAGGTTTTTTTCATTCGAAACACGCCAGATCGTATACCAGTTCATTGGTTCTAATGCTGCCCTGATAGTTTTTTATAACGCTTTTGTGCTGCTTTGCCTCCACATAGCCGGCAGGTTTTCCTACATGAGTAACAGGGCCAAATCCAGCGTATTGCTCTTTGCGTGGATAATCATTACTCAGGCCATTCTGCTTCCACTGGCCTTCCCAAATATGCTTTGGGTTTATTTCGACCGCTACACATACTTCCTGGACGCATTCGTGTACATGCTTCTGGCACTCTTTGCCGGTAGTATTTCAGTCAGGTTTTTAAGTGCCACATTTCTGTCGGTGTACGGTATTATTAATCTTTACTTCACAATACAGGTCAACATGGCATGGAAGCATGCTGCATACATCACGAATCGTTTGCTCAAAAACCTTCCGGATCCCGGAGACAAGATTGTTGTATTGTTGAATACACCACAAAACCTGAAAGGCATACCCATGATTGGCGCAGAAAAAGACGGGCAATATGCGATGACTTATAAAGCACTGGTGAATAACCGCATTCCCAACAAAATGTACGATGTTGCTGCTTACAATATGAACACACCCGAAGACGGTGCTCATGTAATTGTTCATAACGATTCGCTGGTAAGGGTTTTGCTCAATCAATGGGGTACCTGGTGGTGGTATCAGGGGCAGGGCGGAATCAGCTATGAAAATGAAGACTATAAGCTGGATATGGTGGATATGGGCCATTGGTATTTACTAAGGTTAAAGCACCCCCCCGAAAAGTACCTGTTGCTATATCAGCAGGGAGACCAGTGGAAGATTGTCAATATGAAGAAAAAAGGTGAAGAGCAATACTGATAATAAAAGCACCGGTTAAAACAATGAATAGCCAGATATTATCCAGACTGTCTGTTATAAAAAGCAAGTGGGTGTTTGTCCTGCTTTGGCTGTCCACCTTTATGTTGTATGTAGCAACTCGTAAAGCTGGCTGGGTTATTGACGGGTTGGGGCTACTATATAATATCAGGCACAAAAGCTTCTGGGACTTTATCAATTCCACACAGTCTGGTGATCAGGGTTTTTATCAGCTGCTGACATTGCCCTACTATGTTTTTTATAGCCAGTTTGGCATGAACGAATGGTTTTGGGGGTTATTGTTTATCACCCTGCAGAGCTTAAACGCTCTGTTGGTGTTTGTTTTTTTCAGGAACCTGCTCAGAGACAGTTCCATCAGAAACGGCACCCTGATAACTCTGGCAGCAGTAGCTATTTTTACAGTTGCCCCACACATCTCCGAAGTGGTTGTTTGGCGCGCTTGCTTTCATTACCTGCTTTCGTTTTGTTTTATAATGTCTGCCTTGTTGATGGTTCAAAAATATCAGCACACAGGAGAAGCACGATATATTTGGATCACGCTTTTGGTCTTTATACTGGCATCGGTAACACACCCTATTTTCTATCTGGTACCGGCATTTGTATTGATGCTGGCTCTTTATTATCGCTTTGCTTTGGGATATGACTCTTCCATGCTCCGCAAAACAACAGCATACATTTTTGTTCCGCAGCTAATCATTCTATGCCTTTATTTTGTGGCGCTTTATCTTACCTACCACACAATACGGCCACATAAAACTGCATTCAATGATTCAATAACAGATTATCTGTCTAAACCAATCAAGTATCTTTTTCACATTACATTGCTTGGCAGGTATTTCTCATTTAGAACAAAAGAATTCGTTTATCGGTTCTGCGGTTCATTAACAACTATTGCTGCCTTTTACAGCCTGCTTGCCATCTATTTTGGATACAGCATTTACAATCTGAAAAAGTTAGGTAGAGACGCTAAAATTGTTTTCCTGCTTTTCAACTTTATTATTATTACGCTGTTCTTTCTTTTGCCGGTATCCTTTCCTGATCCTGCACTCCTCGTTTTTTACGACAGGTATACTTATTTCTCATGTGTATTTATTTACTTATTGGCCACTTTGTTAATTTCGTCCGCGGTAAAAAACAAGTATCTGCTCATTACCATATTTTGCATCTACCTGGACCTTAACCTCTATTTCACTATCCAGGTAAATGATAGTTGGATTACAGCTGAAACTATAATCGGTAATCTGGTGAGAACTGTGCCACCTGCTGGCAACAAAACTGTATTGCTGCTCAATAACCCTGAAAACATGAATGGTGCCCCGATGATAGGGTCAACGCCCGATTGTGAACTAAAAGGAATGATGGAAGTGTACACTGGTTTACGGCCACAAAATACGTTTTACGATGTAGCATCTTACAATATGGTGGCCGATTATAATGGCGCTCATGTTACCGTAATAAACGACAGTGTAATACACGTAGGGCTTAACCACGTGGGTACCTGGTGGTGGTACGAGGGGCATGGTGCCGTGAATTATGAAACACCAGACTACAAAGCAGATTTCAAAACAAAAGGGCTGTATTACGTACTAACACTCAAAAAACCTGCAGATAATTATATGCTCCTCTACAGTGTGGGTGATAAGTGGAAAGTAGCTGATATGAGCCTGAAAAATAAACAACAGGACTAGCCGCTAGCCCTCTTCAATTAGCTTTTTCACTTTAGCGCCTATCAGATCCCGTACTGTTCTGAATTCCGCTTCATCCATATCGCGCGGATCCGGTATGACCCAATCTACTCTATGTGTTGCTTTAACCATAGGGCAGGCATCACCACAGCCCATAGTTACAGCATAGTCAAATTGGATATCAGGCAGGTCATCCAGCGATTTGGAATTGTGTGCTGTAAGGTCATAACCCAGTTCCTTCATTGCCGCAACCGCTTTGGGGTTCACCCTGCCCGACGGCCTTGAGCCTGCACTATATGCGGCAACTGAATCGCCACCGTAAATTTTTGCGAAAGCCTGAGCCATCTGGCTGCGGTTGCTGTTCTCTATACAAACGAAAAGGAAATTCCTCATGGCTTATTGTGTTTAAGTATACTAAATACAGGCACTGCCAATAGTGCTCCGATGATAGGTGCTGCGAGATATAACCACAGGTGCTCAGAATGGCCACTGGCCACAGCAGGCCCCAGAGAGCGCACCGGATTCATAGACGCACCGCAAACGGGCCCCGCAAACATTGCCTCCAGCCCCACCACAGCACCAATGGCTATGCCGGCAAACATACCCTGTTCCTTGCTGCCTGTGGCAACATTAAATATAACCAGCATCAGAAAAAATGTGAGTATACATTCCATCACAAATGACTGCAACACTGACCCAGATGGCATAGTAGCACCCAGCAGAGCATTTTCGGGAAACATCAGCTTCAATATAAAGCTGGCTAGCACTGCCCCTGCCAACTGACTGAAAATATACGGCCCTAATTGCTTCACGGGAAACCTCCCTGCCACAGTAAATGCTATACTAACAGCAGGATTAAAATGCGCACCGGATATCTCACCGAATGCGTATATAAGGCTCATCACCACCAGGCCAAAAGTTGCAGCAATACCTACATGTGTTATCACGCCATTGTATTGCTGATTGATAACAATAGCACCTGTACCCGCAAATATCAGCAGATAAGTTCCAAGGAATTCAGAAATAAATTTCTTCATAAAGTTGATTAGTTGCAACAGCCGGGTGCGCAGCACGCTTCCGGTTTTTTAGCAAATACGGTTATGCTATAGATACCAAGCCCGCTTTTCTTGAAGTTTATAATTTCTTCGGGATTAAGATAAGACAAAAGAATATCATCCGGTATCACTATCGCCTTTTCTTTTTGTATGGTAATCTCTTTAAAACCGGTAGAAGATATAAGGCCCATATAATCTACTTTTTGTATTGCGCCTGAGATACAACCTGCATACATCTCTGCCACATGCTGCAGCTTTTCAGGCAGCTCGCCCACCAGCACCACATCTGAAATGCTGAAGTGGCCGCCCGGCTTAAGAACACGGAATATTTCTTTGAACACATTGCTCTTGTTTGGCACCAGGTTCAGCACACAATTGCTTACTACTACATCGGCCACACCGGCTGTAATGGGCAT
>OMJB01000113.1 GCA_900299255.1 Sphingobacteriales bacterium | reverse complement strand
TCTTTTTCTTCTGAGGAGAGGGAGTTGTAGCCTTTCTGGTTTATTTTATCGAGGATGTCGTCTATGCGTTTTTGGGTGATGCCGGTTTTTGGTGTGTAGCGGTTACCAGCGCCGCTGGGGTTGTTTATGAATTTGCGTTGAGCAATCTTTACCGGATCCGGTGTTACTATATTCTCTACTTTTTTGGTAAAGCCATACATCCATTCTCCGGGCCTGTAGCCGGCTTTAAGCATCTTAATATAGGCAAAGCCTGTGAGGCCACCCCCTGCCAGCATCATAAACACCGGGAAGTAAAAACCGGAACTCATGATCATAAGAAACGCAAAAATACCCGCTACAACCATGATGTGTACCCTGAATGTCTCGGTAAAATAAATGCGGTAATTGGGAGCAATTGTAACTGCAGCAGCAGCCATAGCAATGAGTCCTGCACGGGGCCCCAGAATGCCGTTTACATGAGGCGCCTCGCCGAATGCACCCGGAATGAGCTGCGCAAGCAAGTAGAAGAGCCCGCCGGCAACAACGCTGTAAATAAACAGCGGAATGATCTGGCGGTGACCTACCAGCATCTGCACAATATTGCCAAACAGGTAGAGCCAGAGCATATTGCTCAGCATCTCGAAGAAGCCGTTAAAACTGAAGAAGCCGTATGTAAATATGGTCCACCAGCGGGCGCCGAAGGCGGCCAGGTGCGGGAGGGCAACGCCGGGCAGAATATACTGGTAAAAATTCGTGGCATCGCCGCGGTATACAATCTCAATGACCGCCCAGCAGATACCAAGTGCCACAAATGCACCTGCACAAAACATAATGAGCTGCAATACCGCATTATTTGTAAGGCCCGGTATATAGGATAATGCAGATCGTCTTTTCCCTGTGTTCATACTGCTGCGATTCAGATTGAAATTCTTACCTCAAAATTATCAATAAAAGCGGTCTCTGAACCGGTTATTCCAGATTCTTAACATAATAAAGGCAAACAGCAGCCCGCCCAGGTGCGCAAAGTGGGCTATATTATCTCCGGCAGAGTTTTCTATACCAGCAAACAATTCGAAGAGTGCATATATGGCTACAAACCATTTAGCCTTGATAGGTATGGGAGGAAACAGCAGCATCAGTTCAGTGTTGGGGAAGAGGTAGCCAAAACCAAACAACAGGCCAAACACAGCACCGGAAGCACCTACGGTTGCCTGGCTCACCATTTCGTTGTAGTATTTGTAGATGAAGGTCACCGACCCTTTGATCTGCTCAATAGAATCGGGGTCAGAAACCCAGTATGCCAGGGATCGCTGATCTACACCAATGTTATGACGGGAAATAAATTCCATAAAAGCTTTGTAGGACGGATGAGCCTGGTAAGCCATAAAATCGTTGTAGAACTTAGTGTACTCGTATGACAGTACGCCCAGATGGCATAATGCTGCCCCCAAACCGCATACGGTGTAAAAAATGAGGAAGCGTTGAGGACCCCAGATATTTTCAAGAATACGGCCAAACATCCAGAGGGCAAACATATTGAAGAAAATATGGGCCATGCTGCCGTGCATGAACATATGGGTGAACATCTGCCACCAGCGAAACTGATTGGATTGCCATGAATGCAAAGCAAATATATCATCAACCGGAAAGCCGCGTGATGCAAGAACGTTTTGCAGCAGAAAAACCAGTGCGTTGATGATAATAAGGTTTTTTACTACCACCGGCACCGACTGAAAATTGCCCGGCCTGAAATTTACCATGCCACAAAAATAGAAGAATTCAATGTGGAATTGCGAAAATGAAGTATTCTGTCAACTGCATCGTAACAAATATTTACCATTTACAGGTCAGGCATCCATTTGCCCCAATGGCTATATGAAATAATTTTTATAGACCGTTTATTCGTAAATTGTGTACTGACACTCAGAACTAACACTTTGAAA
The DNA here is from genome assembly GCA_900299255.1 of Sphingobacteriales bacterium. Taxonomy (GTDB): domain Bacteria; phylum Bacteroidota; class Bacteroidia; order Chitinophagales; family Chitinophagaceae; genus Nemorincola. The sequence goes on along the minus strand of OMJB01000113.1, from coordinate 7,723 downwards.
GCTGAATTATGCTGCTGAAAAAGATATTGCTGCTTGCATTGGCTAGCCTAGTTACAGGGCAGGCAATGAGCCAGAGTTACATCAGTACCAATGGCCGGAAGTACACATTGGTAGAGGAAGCAACAGGTACATGGTGTGGCTGGTGCCCGGATGGTGCGCAGGTGATAGAGCAGAGCATAGAACCTAATTTCCCCAGGGCCATTATCGCTTCCTGGCACAGCGCAGATGCTATGCAGCTGCCCGGAGACCCATTTGGTACTGGTTCGGGCTACATTACCGCTTACCCTATGGGTACTATAAACCGAAAAACGTGGAGTGGCATTGTAGGACAAAACAGGGATCTATGGGAAGGAGATGTAATCAGTGATTCAGGCACCGTTCCGAAATTTGATGTAACGCTGGCATGTGGCTACAACAGTGCTTCCAGGCTACTGACAGTAAGTGTTACAGGAAAGGCTTTAAGTACCTTGACTGGCCAGTGGAATCTAAACGCATATATTGTTGAGGACAGCATTCCAAGTACAGGAGCCAATGCGCAAGACAGTTATCTGAATTCTGTGCTGACCTGTGCCAATGGCATGCCGTCTTGGTTCACAGGTCTGGGCAGCCCTATTACGCCATCATCAAGTTATGCTCATATGAACGTAGTGAATGCCGTGCTGGCAACGGGTGGCAGTATTTGGGGAGACAGTGCATTTGTTGATCCGGCGGTAAACACTATGGTCACAAAGACATACACTTATTATGTACCCATTTCTTCTAACCCGGCGAGGGTAAAAGTGATAGGCATGGTGCAGAAATTTGCGCCATTTACTACCGACAGGGCGATAGAAAACTGCATTTTGGCCAGAGTGCGCTGGATGGGCCTGCCTAACCCTGCATTGGGCATGGAAACACACTCTTTGCAAAACGTAATGGTAACACCCAATCCTGCGAATGGATACATAAATATAACTGCGACAACAGCAAATAGTGGAGCGACAAAAGTTGTGATCAGCAATATACTCGGGCGAATAGTCTTTGAACAGAACTATAGTGTGAGCGGAAATGATCTAAATGTGCAGATACCTTTGGCAGGTATGGAAAGCGGGGTATATTTCATCAGGCTGATCAGTAATAACGAAGTAACGGGCAGGGAATTTGTAGTTGAAAAATAACAATACCTTCATTAAGATAATGTCAATGGCTCCATGTTTGGGGCCATTGACGTTTTTAAAAATGAGGGAAATCAACTTTAAAAGCTGAAATCAGGTATTAACTTAAAGCATATCTATTAAATAATATGTATTAAATTTCTGTGGTAAAATAACTTTTATCTACTTTATTCATTAAATTGCAATGAACAAATATTTCAATTTACTTAAAAAATCACAATAAAATGAGACTAAAATCTACATTATTATTTGCATCCGCATTATTGCTGGCAGGCAGTTCGTTCGGCCAGTACAAAGTAACTACAGGTGGACAAAAATACACGTTGCTGGAAGAAGCAACAGGCCCTGGTTGCGGTTATTGCCCTGATGGAGCTCAGGATATTGAGCAGAGCATTGATACGATGAAGCACGCAGTGATAGCTTCCTGGCACGGTGCATATTATGATGGAACGAGCATGGTTGTTACCGGTGACCCATTCTGTAATGGTACTGGTTACATAACAGGATTTCCTGAGTCAACAATTGACCGTTATCCATTTGGCGGCTCCGCTATAGGCCAAAGCAGGCCTTGGGAAGGGTATGTAAGTTCGCGTAATGCACTGCCTCCGAATTTCGATGTTAGCATGAAATGTATTTATGCTCATCACCTTTCTACAGATACTGCAAGAGCCGATTCGGCAATGGTTTCACTTACTGTTACAGTTACGGCAAAAGCACTGTCGGCGCAAACCGGTACATGGAATATGAACGTATTTATTACTGAAGACAGTATTTCAAGTGCTGCTTCAGGTTTTCAGCAACATAGTTACCTGAATGCCAGCTCTACAGCTTGCAATGGCCAGCCATGCTGGTTTACTGGATTGGGCAGTGTACTACCAGCTGCTAGTTATTCACACATGAATGTAGTAAGAGCAGTTCTTGCTACAGGCGGAAGTGTATTTGGTGATCTGGCTCTAACCAATCCTGCTGCCAATGCAACATTTAGCAAAACATATACTTATAACTTCGATTCTACTAAATTCAATCCAAGGTATATGAAAGTTATTGGCCTTGTTCAGGCTCCTGGCCCTGCCAATACTTCTACAGGCAACCCTATTGAGAATGTAATCGAAGCAAGAGTTAGGTGGATGCCTCGTTCTATTTCGGCTACAGGCGTAACAGAAATGGAAAAAGCAATGATTGATGTTGCTTTGTATCCAAATCCAGCTAAGAACAGGGTTATTGTAAAAGGTATTTTAAGTGAGCCTACTGAGACAACTATTGAAATCGTAAATTCAATTGGCCAGGTTGTTACTACAAGGAAATTCCCAGCAGGTGGCAGCCTGTTCACTGAAAGTATTGACATCAACGAATTGTCGAACGGAAACTACTTTATGAATATTATTAACGATGGACAGAAAGTAACTAAGAGCTTCGTAGTAAGCAAATAACTGACTGTGACTGCAAACTAACAAAACCGCCCCTGTCTAAGGGGCGGTTTTGTTTTGTGGTTCAGCATAAAAGAAATCATGCCAGGAAATAAAATAATTAGCTCTATTGTTTTACCCGTGCCCCAGCATGCAACCTAAAAGGCAAATTGTGGTATGGTTTTTGCTGCAAATAGGTTGCTCTCTTGAGTTAGTTTGTGTTGCAAACTAAAAGGCGCGCAGATGCCAATTATGCGTTTGAATTTTAAAAAATATATACGTAAAATATTATTAATTATAAAAGATGGGAAGCAAACCCGTATTTGCAGAAAGAATTTTGTCAGTTAAATACATTTTTCAGTAATTTCGTTGTCCTAAAAAACTTAACACTTTTAATAATAATCTAAAACCACAAAAATGAAGAAGATTCTACTTGGAATGGCATTAGCTTGTTTAGGCTTAAGCGTTAGCAGCTCAGCTCAGACAGTGATGATGCAGAATTTTGAAGGGGTAACAACGCCGGCTTTACCTACCGGATGGAACAACTCAACTACAGGCGGCGGACAGGGCTGGGTAACCAACACTGGCGCACACAACTGGCCGCTATATTCTATTACTGCGCACTCTACTTATTGTTTGGTAGACGATGCAGGCCATAAATACAATAATCCGTCTTACCTTACCAGCCCTACTTTCAGTCTGGTAGGTGTAACTACACCATACCTTGCGTATGATTGGTTTTACATTCATGCATGGCTGAGTGGTGCACCATATTCACACGAGCAGGCTTGGGTGGAAATTTCTACAGATGGTGGTACTAACTACAACTTCATCGACAGCGTTCCAGGATTCAGTTCTTCTGTTACTGACTGGGCTACACAGTTTGTGAGCCTTGCAACTGTAACACCAACTGCAACATGTAAACTGCGTTTTTGCTATACAGACCAGGGTGGTTCTCCAACATCAGGTGTAATTGGTTGTGCTATTGACAACGTACTGGTGTACGGTGCAAGCGCTACAGACCTTTCCCTGACTACAGTAGCACCAGTTGCTGGTTCAGTTGCTGATTACTTTGCGGTTGGTACATCTGCTACCTTCTCAGGAACAGTAACTAACTACAACAGCTCTACAGCGGTTTCTTCTTTCACTGCATACTATCAGGTAGGAGCCAGCGCACCAGTATCTCAGGTAATCTCTACTTCAGTACCTGCACTGGGCACAGCACCATTCTCTATTACACCATCTTACTCAGTAACTGCTGCAAGCCAGCAGCCTGTGAAAGTTTGGGTAAAAGCTACAGGTGATGCTAACGTAAGTAACGACTCAAGCAACACTGCTGTTATCGGATATGCTTTTGCTCCTCACAAACACATGCTGTTTGAAGAAGCAACAGGTACCTGGTGCGGATGGTGCGTACGTGGTATCGTTTACATGGATTCACTGGGCAGGGCTTACCCTAACAATGTAAACATTGTATCAGTACACAATGGTGACCCAATGTCTTCTGATAACACATCTGCTACCAAATATGATCAGGCTTTAGGTGGTTACATTTCAGGATATCCTTCAATGGTTATTGATCGTCGTTATACAGATGATCCATCAGGTTGCTTCGGTGATTATTCATCTGATAACAGCCTGTTCGGTTTTGCTGAAATGGGTCTGAAATACACAACTACCGGTGGTACAGTTAATGCAACTGCTAAAGTAATGCCAGCAATGGATATGGCCGGTGATTACCGTCTGGAGCTGATTGTTACTGAAGATGATGTAACTGGTACAGGTACTTCATGGGATCAGCATAATTACTATGCAGTAGGCGGAGCAGGTCATTCTACGGCAATGCACACTGTAGGTTACGATTTCAACAACCTGCCTTCTTCAATTCCAGGTGTTAAATTCCCATTTGTTGCACGTACAACATTACCTGCTGATCTTAATGCAACACCAAACGGTATTGCAGGTAGCTTACCAGCATCTATGACAGCTAGCACTGTATACACATATACCTTTGCTCCTGTAACAATCAAGTCAAACTGGGTTGCGAGCAAACTGCATGTTATTGCATTGCTGATAGACAATAACTCTAATAACCCAACTTATGGTAATGTGCTGAACAGCATCTCTACTCCAGGTTTGTTCTTAGGTCTGCATGACGTGAATTCAGGTATCCAGAACATGGAAGTGTTCCCTAACCCTGCTTCTGACGCAGCACACGTAAGGTTTGAACTGAGCAGTGCTTCTACAGTTAATTTCTCTGTAGTTGACATGGTTGGCCGTGAAGTATTCTCTGCTCCAGCTGAGAAAATGAACGAAGGCGGACACCAAATCAATTTCTCTACTGCTGATCTTGCATCAGGTATTTACAATGTTATTGTACGCACTGAAAACGGAACATTATCTTCTCGTATTTCAATTGCTAAATAATTTAGTTCAGTAATCAGTTTCAAAGGGGCTGCCTCAAAAGGGCAGCCCCTTTTTTTGTCTAAGCGTTGGAGGCAGGGATTTTTTCACAGGAACCAATAAAATCATAAATTGTCGTTTAATTGGGATAAAATGGCACGTGTTTATTTTTTGCTTCTGGTAGGGTTATTGCTGACCGGGTTTAAGCACCTGCGTGCCCAGTCTTTTACTGTGCCTAACGACACCGTGTATGCAACAGTAGCACCCACCGGTACCATGCACGACGATATCACCAACATCACTTCTGCGCCCATGAAACTGAAGTGGCGGGTTGCTGCCACAAATTTTCCAGCCGATTGGCTGGCCCCGGTAGTAATAAACATGTGCGATAACCGCAGCTGCATACCTAATACTGGTGATACGACTTTGTGGCGAACGGTGGCTGGCTTACCGGGATCTGTATTTTTTTCTGATTACTATGCGCCGTCTGTACCAGGTGTTTTTGATCTGAATCTTGATCTTACAACAGCGAGTTCAGTGGGTAGCTACTGGCTCACAGCGTTGATAACTGACACAGCAACTTCCTATTCAAAAAACGTGACGTTTGTAATCAATAACCTGCCTATGGCTACTGCAGAGGTGGCTAGAACCGTTGCCGGACCGGTACTTTTTCCTAACCCTGCTAATAATGTTTTGCACATTGATTGCCGGAAATTGAAAAATGCCGGTAGTGTATTATTGTTCGGCAGTGCCGGAAGACTTTTAAATGTATATTCAGTCAAGGATGGCATTTACAGCATAGACCTGAGTAATCTGGCAGCAGGCAGGTATTTTGTGCGGGTGGTGGATGAGAAAAGTATAACGGTTTTTGTGGACCAGTTTATGAAGGAGTAGAAACGCCTGTGCTCGGATTCGTTGTAGAAACCACCCTATGAAACGTAAAAAGTGCATTATTATTGCCACAGCGGACTCAAATTGGCTACAAACAGATCAAAAAAAGGTGTTTTAACATTTATTTTTTTGGATAGGATGATAAATCTGATTATATTGCAGTAGAAAATATAAACACATGAAAAAGATTTTATTCTTATTATTCGGAGCTGCGAGTTTGTTTTCAAGCTTTATGCTTGAAGCGCAAACCTTCTCTATACCCTCTGATCCTTCAGACACAGTTAATACTCCTGCACTTGGTGGTGCTTATACGGTGTATTCAAATATAAAGAACATTACTGGCAGCAACCTGCAGATCAAATGGAAGGTGCTGGCAACCAATATGCCAGCAGATTGGTTAAGTTCATTGCAGATTTGCGACAGAGACAATTGCCGTCCGATTAGCCTGCTATGGAACTCTGCAACAAGTACCGGAATTCCTTACACGCCTACATACCATGCCAACAGCACGCATGACAGCGTGGAACTATTCAGTGTGGGTCTGGATCTGACAAGTGTAACATCAACAGGTACCCACTATTTCATCACAATCAATATGGTGGATCAGGGAACAGGTAATTACACAAAGAATTTTACCATTTTCTTCAACAGGCAGAATGTTGGTGTTAATAATACTGTGGCTCCTGCCAGCGATATTTTGATGTATCCAAACCCTGCAAAGGAAGAGCTGAATGTGGTTTACGAAGGTGTACCGGATATCAAGAACATCGCTATATACAACATTATAGGTAAGGTTATGGCTGTGTATCATGTAAATGAGTCGAGCGCAAACCTGAACCTGGAGAGCATGCCATCAGGTATTTACTTTGTAAGGCTGCTTAATTCAACAGGTAATGTAGTTGTGACCAAGAAATTTACAAAACAATAATAACCCCAAATACCTGAAGGGGCTTCCTCTCTGGGTAATGGAACATATAGAAATGAGGGCTACTGATGGTAGCCCTCATTTTTTATGCTGGATGCAACTATAAGCGAATTATTCGAAATAACGGATGATGCATTCTTTGAGCATGCGTTCCTGATCCTTAATACCGGTGGTCTGAACGTGTTTTAGCTCGTTGAAATGCGGCCAGTTCTCCTCATCGCGCCCCACATATTCGTAGTACCCGAGCTGGCAGAGCAGTGTGCAGACAGCAATGTGCATCAGATCCTGTTTCTGCTCTTTAGAGAATTTTTTCCGGGGCAAACGACCCAGTTCATTGATGCCGATGAGGAACAGAATACCTTCCATATCAGGTATTTTACCGAAGCGCTCCTTCAGCAGCTGTTCTGTATCCAGCCATTTTTGTTCAAAATTTTCCATTTAATTGAATAGGGGGTCAAAATTAGGAAGCTGCAGGCGGGTTTCCTATTCTTTTTTAGCAGAGCCAGAGGCGGTGGTGCGGTGCTGATATGCAGTAACAACGTTTGTTTCAGTTAATTTTAAAAAAAGTTAAAACTAGTGCCGGGCTAGCTTAATTTGATTTTACCTGATTATTTTTGAACTACTTTCATTACAGTTAATCAGGACTAAAATAATTATTGCATTATGGAAATATCCTCATCAGCAGACATCAGAGAACTTAATGAACGAATCCATCAGCAGAGCGCATTTATAGATCTGCTCAATATGGAGCTTAATAAGGCCGTGGTAGGCCAGAAGGTAATGGTAGAACGCCTCATGGTAGGATTGCTGGCAAATGGACACGTATTGCTGGAAGGCGTGCCCGGACTGGCAAAAACACTGGCTATCAAATCGCTGGCATCAGCTATCAAGGCAAGGTTTGCGCGTATACAGTTTACGCCCGACCTGCTGCCCGCCGACGTACT
>OMJB01000112.1 GCA_900299255.1 Sphingobacteriales bacterium | reverse complement strand
TAAATAGACCAAAATGGATTCTAATTTCTCGCCGAAAGTAAAAGAAATCATATCCTATAGCAGGGAGGAAGCCCTGCGGCTTGGGAATGATTTTATCGGTACTGAGCACCTGTTACTGGGTCTCATCCGCGAAGGTGACGGCTTGGCTCTGAAGGTTTTGCAAAATATGAATATTGATTTTTTCGAATTGCGCAAAGAACTGGAGCTGGCCATTAAAGATAAAAACAACAAACCCCTCGCCAATATAAACAGCCTGCCACTTACCAAGCAGGCCGAAAAGGTGATTCGTATTACTGTACTTGAAGCCAAGGCTCTTAAAAGTACTACGGTTGAAACAGAGCACCTGATGCTGTCAATTCTAAAGAATAAGGAAAATGTAGCCACTCAGATTCTCAATAACTATCAGGTAGATTATGAGCGGTTTAAAAACGAACTGGCCATATTACAGGGGGGTAATCCTACCGCTGACTTTAACGACCCGGGTTCAGAAGAGTTTGAAGATGATGATGAACGCCGCCAGTTTCAACAGCAGCGCAAACCAGCCGCAGGCAATACAAAATCAAAAACACCGGTACTGGATAACTTCGGCAGAGACATTACAAAATTTGCTGAGTTAGGTACACTTGACCCTATTGTGGGAAGAGATGTGGAAATTGAGCGTGTATCGCAGATTTTATCTCGCCGTAAAAAGAACAATCCGATTCTGATAGGTGAGCCAGGTGTAGGTAAGACAGCGATAGTGGAAGGCCTGGCTTTAAGAATAGTGCAGCGTAAAGTATCGAGGGTACTGTTTGATAAAAGGGTGATCAGCCTGGATCTTGCAGCACTGGTGGCAGGTACAAAATACCGCGGCCAGTTTGAAGAAAGGATGAAAGCCATCATGAACGAACTGGAGAAGAACCGTGATGTGATTCTGTTTATTGACGAGATACATACCATAGTTGGCGCAGGTGGTGCATCAGGGTCTCTTGATGCTTCAAATATATTTAAACCTGCTCTTGCCAGGGGTGACCTTCAGTGCATTGGTGCATCTACGCTCGATGAATACCGCATGTACATAGAAAAGGATGGTGCACTGGACCGTCGCTTTCAGAAAGTACTCATTGAGCCACCTAGTGTGGACGAAACAATTACTATCCTTAATAATATCCGCTCGAAATACGAAGATTTTCACAACGTATTGTACGATGCCGAAGCAATTGAAGCCTGTGTAAAACTGAGCGACAGGTATATGACAGACCGCTTGCTGCCGGATAAAGCTATTGATGTAATGGACGAAGCCGGTGCAAGAGTACACCTCAAGAACATCAATGTTCCGCAGACCATTCTTGATCTGGAGAAAAAAATTGAAGACATCAAGCAGGAGAAGAATAAGGTAGTGAAAAGCCAGCGATTTGAAGAAGCTGCTGCACTGCGTGACAGGGAAAAAAGGCTGGGTGAAGAACTGGATAAAGCAAAAGCAGACTGGGAAGAAGAAGCAAAACATAAACGCTACCCTATTAACGAAGAAGCAATTGCCGAAGTAATCAGTATGATGACTGGCATTCCTGTGATGCGGATGGTAGAAGCAGAGAGTGTGAAACTGCGCAGAATGGATGAAGACCTGAGAGACAATGTAGTGGGCCAGGATGATGCCATCAACAAGATAGTAAAAGCTATTCAGAGAAACAGAGTAGGGCTCAAAGACCCTCGGAAACCAATAGGCTCTTTCATATTCCTTGGCCCAACAGGTGTAGGAAAGACAGAACTGGCACGCGCACTGGCAAGGTACATGTTTGACAGCGACGATGCACTTATTAGAGTGGACATGAGTGAATACATGGAGAAGTTTTCTCTCAGCCGCCTTATAGGCGCGCCTCCGGGATATGTAGGGTATGAAGAAGGAGGCCAGCTCACTGAAAAGGTGCGTAGGAAACCATATTCGGTTGTTCTGCTGGATGAGATTGAAAAAGCGCATCCGGACATATTCAACATTCTTTTACAGGTGCTGGACGATGGCCAGTTAACTGATGGGCTGGGTAGGAAGGTAGATTTTAAGAATACGCTGATTATCATGACGTCCAACATTGGCGCAAGGCAGCTGAAAGATTTCGGTTCAGGTGTTGGTTTCAGCACTGCAACCAAAATCTCCAATTCAGAAGACATCAGCCGCGGGGTTATTGAAAAAGCACTTAAAAGAACCTTCTCGCCTGAATTCCTGAACCGTATTGATGATGTGGTGATCTTTAACTCTCTCGAAGAGAAGCACATTAACCTGATCATAGATATCATCATGAAGGATGTAATGAAGAGGCTGAACAACCTCGGATTTACTATAAGCCTTACTGACTCTGCCAAAAAATTCATTGCAGGGAAAGGATACGATCAGCAGTTTGGCGCTCGTCCGCTACACAGAGCCATTCAGAAATATCTGGAAGACCCGCTGGCAGAAGAAATTCTTAACCACAGGATTAAATCGGGAGACAATGTAACTGCCGACTTTGATGAAAAGGAAAATAAAATCGTTTTCAACATCGAAGCTGCTCCTGCGAAAATTGAAGAAGAACCAAGCGTAGGATAATATCAGATCATAAAAAAACGCCTTAGAATTTCTAAGGCGTTTTTTTATGATCTGTTTGATGAAATTACTCTGGGTGCTTGTTCAAAAATGTTTCAGCTTGTTGCATCTTTTCTCCCAGTACTTCGTCATTTGCCATAAAAGACACATCCTTTCTGAAATTGCTTAGCAGCTCCTCGAGCAATGGTGACGTTTTTTCGGGCCGCCTGAACTCTAAAGCCTGCGCTGCAGTAAGTAATTCTATGGCAAGTACCCGCTGCACATTCGCAACTACCTGCCTTAATTTTGTAACCGCATTCGCGCCCATGCTAACGTGGTCTTCCTGCCCGTTGCTGCTAACAATACTGTCAACAGAAGCAGGAGTACAAAACTGCTTATTCTGACTAACGATTGCAGCCGCAGTATACTGAGCAATCATAAAACCACTGTTCAATCCTGCATTAGGTGCGAGAAACGGTGGCAGGCCACGCTGGCCACTCACCAGCAAATAAGTTCTGCGTTCAGAAATATTAGCCAGTTCTGCCATGCCCATTGCCAGAAAGTCGGCATGCAGCGCCAGTGTTTGCCCATGGAAATTTCCACCGCTCACTATGGCTTCCTCATCATGAAATACTATAGGGTTATCTGTAACTGAGTTGATCTCTGTTTCAACCACCCTTGCTACTGTATCCCATACATCTTTTGAGGCACCATGTACCTGAGGAATACAACGGAATGAATACGGATCCTGTACTTGTTGTTTGTGCAGCCGCTGTATCTCACTGCCGGATAATATGCGCAGCATATTTGCGCCTGTATCCCTCTGGCCCTTGTGGGGCCTTACCCTGTGTATAGGATCACGAAAAGGTTCGTCTTTTGCCATGAATGCATCTGCAGACAAAGCGCCAATCACATCAGCCCATTCTATAAGCCTTTTTGCCACTACCAGTGAATGTACCAGATGTGAACTCATAAACTGTGTACCGTTGAGCAAAGCCAGGCCTTCTTTGGCTGCCAGCTTTATGGGTTCCAGGCCCTCTTGTTCAAGTGCAGACAAGGCAGGCATCTTGGTGCCTTTATAATACACCATTCCTTTACCCAGCAGCGGCAGGCACATATGTGCAAGCGGAGCCAGATCGCCCGAGGCACCAAGTGAGCCCAGCTCGTGCACAACGGGATAAATACCCTTTGAATAAAATGCTGCCAGCCTGCTGACTACTTCCTCGCGTACTCCGCTGTATCCCAGGCTAAGGCCATGTACCTTCAACAAGAGCATCAACTTTACAATTTCCACAGGTACCTCATTGCCCATCCCGCAGGCATGTGAGCAAACCAGATTTTCCTGCAGCAGAGACAACTCAACTTCATCTATTCTCACATTGCAAAGTGAACCAAACCCGGTATTAATGCCATAATGGGTTTTACCATCTTTCAGTACATTGTCGAGGTATGCCCGGTTGGTTGAAATACGGTTTGCTGCCTCCTGAGAAAGCGTCAGTGTATCGGACGAAAGCGAATTGAAAAAATCAATTGATAAATGCTCAGGTAATTCCATACTAAAAATTAAGAATGATAATTGTACTTAAACTGCAACCGCCAATTCAGGCTGCCAGAAAATCAGGGGTGCTTCATCACAAATTCTTTGAAAAATGCATAGCAAATCGGCAGTACTAATATTGCGATCAAAATAACAACAATGATCTTTCCTTTCCTGCGTGAATCTGTATCTGTCATGCCCAACTGTATAATGGCGGCAAAATTAATCCGAATTTTTGATGTTCTTACCTATAACGATACCTGTAATATCACTCGCGTAGTATGCTCTGAATGAGGTATGATTGTATGTCATTTTGAATCTGACGGCACCGGTCCGCCTGTCAGCAAGTAAAATAAAATTGCCCGAACCGCCGCAAATAAAATAGTTGTCGCCGCATACCTGTACCGAACCTTTATTTTCAGCAAACAAGTCCGGAATAGTGTAAGGCCTGAAACTGGTTACCTTCTTGTTCTGCTGGTTCAGGTTATATTCAACAATTCTTGAAAAATGACGGGAATCCTTGTCGCCATTGTCGAATAATATCAATGTCCGGCCGCTATCCGTAAAATCCGGGTTGTGCTGCCATAAAAACAACTGTTCCCCACTCAGACCAAAGTCGGAATTTTTGCCACCAAACCGCCAGATTACAGCACCTGTTTTACGGTTTATTTTCACCAGCTGATTTGTGTTGTGAAATGATACTACCAGGTTATTGTCGGCGGGGTCAATGGCCATACCGTTTACATGCATATAGTCCTGCACATCCCTTCCATTGGAGTAATTATTCCATTTTACGCTGGCAGCATAGAACTCAGGAAAAAAAGAAGCATCCCACTGCCATAGTACTTTACCGCCATCTATCTCCTGCAGCACAGGCACTGCAAGTTTAACGGTGGGCGAAGGTGACAAGGAAGGGGGGATATTGTTTACGTTTTTTATGTAGGAAGTCATGGTAATAAAATGTGTATCAGAAAGCATGATGAAGTCGTGATGGTCTATACCCTTCTTATTGTCTGTAACTATATCGCCGCAGGAAAGCAGGCGCACCTGGCCAATCTCATTGAGGGCAGAGTCAAGAATAACTTCATGAGCCACCGAACCATTTGAATAGTTCTGCAGGAAAATGGCGGGATCATAAACCGCATATGAATAGCGTATCCGGCCATTGATAATCCATTGCCGGAAATCACTGACTATACCGGGTACCTTTTTCTTTACCAGTATATTCCCTGCAAAATCCATAATCACCAGTCGCGAAAAACGCTCGCTGGTGGTTACATATGGTGCCATAAGTATGTATCCCTTTTGTATGGGATTACCGGGTGTGATGGTATATTGAAATTCGAGAAACTTTCTTGCATTGATATGTACGACAGCCTTATACACAAAGAAACTGATAGCTGATACTGCTATAACAGCAATAACTGCTTTGCCGATTCCGGATCTTATAACGCCTGATCTTTTCAAAAAATTTGGGGAGATTTTTGTGAAAATTACTGGTTTTACCTGAGGATACCGTTAATGTCTTTTACCCAATGTGCTCTGTAGTTGCATTGGTTGGCATTTAACTCCATTCGTTTTTCTCCGGTAGCGGGATTAACGAGTAAAATATAGTTGGCGGTTCCGCCTGAGATCAGGTAATTACCGCCGCATTTTTGCACCGACCCCTCATGTTCCGTAAAAGGTTCGGGAATTCTGAAAGAACTGAATGAAACAACCGATCTTTTTTGTTCATCCAGCCTGAACTCAAGAATTCGGGAATATTCCCTCCTGCCTTTTTCACCGTTATCAAATACCATCAGTGTTTGATTGCTGTCTGTCAGCATAACATTATGCTGCCTGAGAAACTCCTGATCGGCAGTCAGGTGAAAGTCGGAATTTTTACCCCCTAGCCGCCAAATGATATTCCCGGACTTTCTGTCTATTTTTATTATCTGGTTCAGGTTGCGCATGGATATTATCAGGTTACTATCGCGCGGGTCAAGGCACATGGAATTCATGTGCATATAATCCTGAACAGCAGTATCATGAAAGTTATTACACGCTGTACTTGAAGTATACAGTTCAGGATATTCGCTGGCGTCCCACTGCCACACTACGATTCCGTTGTTTACTTCCTGAATAACGGCTGTTGCTGTTTTGTTAGCAGGTGATGGTGAAAGAACAGCAGGTATATTCGTTACATGTTTAGGGTACACAGCCATAGCTATGTAATGGACATCTGACAGCAAAATAAAGTCGTGCAGGTCCAGCGCCTGGCCCTTGTCGGTTGTAACATCTTTATAAGGCTTCAGATGTATCTCCTTCATTGCATTCAGTGCCGAATCCAGTAACAAAACGTATCCCGCCTCCAGCGTTACATGTACTGCAGCAGGATCATCAATTCCATAGGTGTATCTTTTCTGGCCGTTTACCACCCACTGGCGGAAATCACTAGCCGTTGCCGGCGTTTCTTTTTCAAATAAAATCCGCCCTTTGAAATCCATCACTGCTATCCGCCCGGTGCGCATATTATACCGGCGGTGAGGTGTAATGAGAAAATATCCCTGCTGTGCAGAATCTGTAACCGTCAGCGTGTATTTAAATGGAAGAGGTATTGATTTGTTTCTTTTTTTTGCTCATTAACGGCTACTGCATTCCTGTATCTGATATGCCTTTGAGTCAGGAATATACAGAAAACAACAACTGCACCAATAAGTGCTACGATTGTAACTTTTGTGCGCTTTCTACTTGCAGGCATTTTCTGGATTAATGATTTTTATTCTCTCTCTGAATTGGCACCGCAGGGTTATTATCACTTTCTAAGCAAGTCTATAATTCCTTCTTTCAGCAGGATCAGGTACCCGATCCTGTCGTTAGAAATTCCTTCCTTAAGTTCATAGGTAAATTCATAGCCTCCGTTTTCGCTCATGTTAGTTACGAAGTAAGAAAAGTTGATGCCGTCATCAACGCTAAACTGCTGTGCGACTTCGTACAAGTGCGTAGACAAAACCATCAAGTGGCCGGAATGGTGTTTCAACCCATCCAGCACAGCTTTGGTGCATTCATAGGCATCGTGCACATTGGTGCCTTTGAACAGCTCATCCATAAGCACCAGATGTGGTTGGTCGGTCATTAGTTTTTCGGCGGTTTGTTTCATTCTTTGCACCTCAGCAAAAAAGTAACTTTCACCTTTATGAATGTTGTCTTCAACCTGCATATTGGTGACTATCCCCTGCAGAAAACTGATACGCATTGATCGAGCAGGCACACCCATACCCAGATGAGCCATCAGCGCACCAACCCCCAATGCCCTTAAAAAAGTTGTTTTGCCCGACATATTTGCGCCGGTCAGCAACAGGAAGTTAGATACCGGATTGAATGTAACATCGTATGAAACCGGTTTTCTCAGCAATGGGTGGTACAATCCGGTTGCTTCCATCAAAACCGGATGGACAGGCATTATTTCCGGAAATACCCATTTGCGGTCTACAGTTGCACGGGCCATTGCCTGCCAGGCATCCAGCATCGCATAAATATGCATCAGCCGGTACACCATATTCTTCATTTCCCTCCTTGCACAATAATTTAACTGAGCCTGTACCTTGTATTTAGTTTCTTTCTTTACAGATATTATTTCCGGTGTGAGACGATGGCTGAGTTCATCTCTGATCTTTTTTATTTCATCCTGCATCAATACCGGTACATCATCCAGTTCTCCTATTTCACTCAATTTCGTACACCCTACCAGAAAGTCTGACAGATGTGTAAGTGAGAACTTCGTTAGAAAATACTCCTGCCTGTTGAGCATCCGGTGAAAAAATGAATTAACAGACATAGCCAAACCAGAGGGAGGTGCGGATATGGTATCTGCAGACTCGAAATACCGTTCCAGCATCACCATTGTGCCATTGGAAATTATTGCCGGCCACAGATCAGGATGCCGGGTCCAGAACCTGATTGCATCCTGAGTGTGCTTCAGTTTTTCAAATGTATCGGGCGGGTTCTGAATATGTGCCCTGAGCATATCTTTACC
>OMJB01000111.1 GCA_900299255.1 Sphingobacteriales bacterium | reverse complement strand
GTAACCTATGTATAGGTGTGAATACGCCACTCACTAACGGAGTAGGCGGGGGTGTGTGGACAAGCAGCAATACGGCGTTGGCAACAATAGGCTCTTCAACCGGTATTGCAGTTGGGCAGTCGGTTGGTAATCCGGTAGTAACATATACATTACCAGCGGGCTGTTTTGCTACATTGAATACAACTGTTAACACACAGCCTGGCCCGATTACCGGCGTCAATAATATATGTGTTTCGTTCTCAACCACACTTGGTAACAGTTTTTCAGGTGGTACATGGGCCAGCAGCAATACATCGGTGGCTACGATAATAAGCACAACCGGTGTGTTGACAGGTGTAAGTGCAGGTACAACAACTATTACCTATACATTACCAGGCGGATGTACTTCCATTCTGGCATTTACCGTTAATCCACAGCCAGCGGCCAACACTGGTACAGCAGTTGTGTGTGTTAATTCAACAACAACTCTGGCCAATGCAACTTTTGGTGGGGTATGGAGCAGCAGCAACACAGGTTTGGCAACTGTAGGATCGTCTTCAGGCATCGTAACGGGTGTATCTGCAGGAAATCCTACTATTTCTTATACTTTGCCTGCGGGTTGTTTTTCTATTACTAACCTTACTGTAAATGCATTGCCAACGGTATTTAACGTAACCGGTGGAGGCGCATATTGCTCAGGTGGTACGGGCGTGCCGGTAGGCTTATCTAATTCTGTGTCAGGAATTAATTATCAGTTATTCCTGGGTACAGTTGCTATTGGATCTCCACTGGCAGGAAATGGCCTTGCACTTAATTTTGGATTACAGACTGCAGCAGGTACTTATACAGTAGTTGCAACAAATATTACTACCGGTTGCAGTGTAATTATGTCAGGGTCTGCAAATGTGGTTATCAATCCATTGCCGGGTACGTTTACCGTTACCGGTGGTGGCGCATATTGTGCAGGTGGTGCTGGCTTGCACGTATTCCTTTCAGGGTCATCTCCATTGGCTTTTACATATCAGTTATTCAGGGGGGCAACACCTTCTTCCAGCCCACTTGCCGGAACTGGTACTTCACTTGACTTTGGATTCCAGACTGTTGCAGGTACCTATACTGTAGTTGCAACCAACAATATTACAGGTTGCACTAACACTATGGTTGGCAGCGCATTAATTACTGTCAATCCATTGCCTAATGCTTATGCCGTTACTGGTGGAGGTGGTTACTGTACTGGCGGTACTGGTACAGCGGTGGGCCTAGCTACTTCTGATGTTGGTATCAGTTACCAGTTGTACCTGACCGGGTCACCAGTCGGTGCTCCGCTGGCGGGTACTGGCGCAGCCTTGAATTTTGGCTTGCAAACAGCTGCAGGGGTTTATACAATCGTTGGTACAAATACAATAACTGGCTGTCAAAACAGTATGACAGGCAGTGCAACCGTCACTATTAACCCGCTGCCTGCAACCTACTCAGTAACAGGTGGTGGCGGATATTGTGCAGGTGGTGCTGGTAAGACAGTTGGGCTAGGAGGTTCTGCAACTGGTGTAAATTATCAGTTATTTATCAATGGCATACCTTCCGGGGCATCTGTTAGCGGCACAGGTACTGCATTTACATTCGGTACTTATACTACCAGCGGAGTTTATACAGTGGTAGCTACCAATATTTCCACGTCCTGTACAAGTAATATGACCGGAAGTGTGACAGTATCTATTAATCCATTGCCAGTTGCCTACAATGTAACAGGTGGCGGTGCATATTGTGCTGGCGGAACAGGCCTGAACATTGGACTGAGTAATTCTCAGGTGGGCGTTGCTTATCAATTGTACGACGCAACTGCAAATGCAATTGGCGGCCCGGTTGCCGGTACAGGCTCTGCCTTCAATTTTGGTTTAATAACAGCAGCCTCCACTTATACAGTTGTAGCTACAAATACTGCTACAACTTGTGTAAACAATATGACAGGCAGTGCAGTGATAGTTATCAATCCTGTTCCTTCCAGTGCTTTTGTAGTTACAGGTGGCGGCGGCTATTGCACTGGCGGAATTGGAGTACCAATTGGCCTATCTGCTTCGGCGGCAGGAATTAATTATCAGTTGTATAATGGTATCTCAACAGTTGGTGCTCCTTTAGCAGGCGGTGGTGTGTTGTCGTTCGGCAACCAGACAGCTGCAGGTACATATACTGTGCGTGGTAAAGATCCAATTACAGCCTGCACATCAGTTATGGCAGGCAGTGTTGTGGTTTCTGTTAATCCGCTTCCGGTTGCATACAATGTAACAGGTGGTGGTGCTTACTGCTCAGGTGGAACAGGTGTACTGGTAGGATTGAGCGGGTCTAATACCGGAGTTAAATACCAATTATATATAGGCGGTACATTAACCGGTACTCCTGTTGTTGGAACGGGAACATCAATTTCATTTGGTTTGCAAACTACAGCTGGTGTTTGTACCGTGATTGCAACAGATACATCAACCGCTTCTTTATGTACTAACAATATGGCAGGCAGCGTCACAGTTGCTATTAACCCATTACCTATTGCTTATACAGTAACTGGCGGCGGCGGATATTGTGCAGGAGGTGCTGGAATCCGTGTTGGTTTAAGTGCTTCAAATCTGGGCTTCAGTTATCAGTTGTATAACGGGGCAACAGCCGTTGGCGGGCCTCTGGCTGGCTCTGGTGCAGCTCTTGATTATGGATTACTGACAGCACTTGGTACTTATACAGTAACGGCCACTAATAATGCTACCGGATGTACGAGCCCAATGACAGGAAATGCAACTATATTTACTAATCCTACACCTTTAGTTTACACGGTTACTGGCGGCGGTACTTATTGTGCTGGTGGTACAGGTGTAAACGTTGGGCTGTCTGGCTCTAATCTGGGTATCAACTACCAGTTGTACAATGGGCTTGCAGCGGTAGGCGCACCAGTGGCTGGCCCAGGAGGCATCATGTTCTTTGGATTGCAGACTGCGCCAGGAAACTATACAGTAAAGGCTGTTGACGGTACAACCGGCTGTACTTCTACAATGACTGGCTTCGCTGCTATTGCAGTCAACCCATTGCCTAATCCCTATAGTGTAACCGGTGGAGGTAGTTATTGTGCCGGTGGCGCAGGTGTTGCTGTTGGATTAAGTGGATCTCAGATTGGCGTAAATTACCAGTTGAAAAACCCTGCACCTGTAGGCTTGCCAGTATCAGGTACTGGTAGTGCTTTGAATTTTGGGTTGCAGGCATCTGCCGGAACTTATACTGTAGTAGCAACCAATGGGTCGACGTTCTGTGTAAATAATATGAGTTCTAGTGCAATTGTTTCAGTTAATCCGCTACCAGGATTATTTGTGGTATCAGGAGGTGGTGCATATTGTGCAGGAGGCAGCGGAGTGCATGTATTTTTGAGTGGCTCAGCTATTGGAGTAAATTATCAGTTATATCGCGGTGGTTCTGCTATTGGAAGCATGATGCTGGGTACTGGTGCGCCACTTGATTTTGGTACACAGGTATTAGCCGGAACCTATACAGTAAAAGCTACCGATGCCGTTACTGGATGTTCGGCTACTATGACAGGCAGTGCAGTGGTAAGCATTAATCCATTGCCTACTGTGTTTATGATGACTGGCGGAGGTAATTATTGCCCAGGAGGAACAGGTGTTGATGTAAGCCTGAACAATTCAACGGTTGGAGTAGATTATACTTTATGGCTGGGTACAACCCCAATTTTGCCAGTAGTATCAGGTACAGGTGCTGCTATCTCTTTTGGGCTCCAGGCAACACCGGGCTTCTATACTGTTACAGCCACGAATTCTGTAACCGGTTGTACCAATAATATGGGTGGACGCGATACAGTAGGGCTGTATCCGTTGCCTGTACTGCATACCGTAACAGGTGGCGGCAGTTATTGTTCAGGTGGAGCTGGTGTTCCTGTGTCGCTGAACGGCTCTGAATCAGGAGTGAATTATCAGTTGTCAAATGGGGGTGCACCGGTAGGGCCTGTTGCTCACGGCACCGGTGGTGTTATTAATTTTGGAATGCAGACACTGGCGGGAGATTATATTGTAATCGCTACCGATCCTGCAACTACCTGTGTAGATACAATGATTGATAGTGCAAATGTGTCTGTTAATCCATTGCCTGTTGATCAGGCTTTGACGGGTGGTGGTGCATATTGTTCGGGAGGTACCGGAGTGAGCATAGATTTATTATCATCTCAATTTGGTGTCAGCTATCAGCTTTTCAGAGGCACTACACCTGTTGGAAGTCCGGTTGCGGGAACAGGTATCGGTATTACAATGGGTGTTCAGACAGTGGCAGGTGTTTATTGGGTGACAGCGACTAACACTTCAACACTTTGTTCGGCTACTATGTCTATGTCTGATACAATTTCAATCAATCCGTTGCCTACTATTTATAATGTAACTGGCGGTGGCGGTTATTGTATAGGAGGTACAGGCGTAACGGTGGGATTGAGTAATTCTCAGCTGGGACTGAAGTACCGTTTATATGCCGACGGTGTTTATACTGGTTTAATGGTTGCAGGTACAGGGTCAGCGATTAATTTCGGATTACAGGTTACCGGTGGTGTTTATACTGTACAAGCTACAAATACAACTACCGGATGCCAGAATAATATGGCAGGCAGTGCAACTGTGACAATTAATCCGTTGCCTACTGCATTTAATGTTACTGGTGGCGGCGGCTACTGCACAGGCGGAACAGGTACTCATGTTGGTTTAAGCGGGTCGGCTGTTGGTTATACTTATCAGCTGATGCTGGGTTCAACTCCGGTTGGTTCTGCATTGGCAGGTACAGGTGGTGCTCTTGATTTTGGTTTGCAGACAATGACCGGTACTTATTCTGTTAAAGGAACAAACAATGTTACCGGCTGCAACAGGCTGATGTCAGGAACTGCGGTAATTGTAATTAATCCTTTGCCAACAGCCTACTTAGTGTTTGGCAGTAGTACCAGCTATTGTGCAGGCAGCACAGGTGTTACTATTTATGTAAGTAATACTCAGGTGGGTGTGAACTATCAGTTATATCTGGGCGGCACTCCGATAGGCGCAGCACTGCCAGGTACTGGTACTTCAATTGACTTTGGACCGCAGTTGACACCTGGTGCTTATTCTGTGCGTGCACTGAATACTGCTACTGGTTGCACCAATAATATGTCTGGTGTTGTAAACGTTAGTGTCAATCCTTTGCCAAATGTATATGCTGTTATAGGCGGTGGAAATTACTGTGTAGGTGGAACAGGGGTTCATGTAGGATTAGCTTCGTCTAATACCGGAATCAGATATCAGTTGTCTAATTCATCCGGGCCTGTGGGTGCACCGGTTAACGGAACAGGCGCTGCAATAGATTTTGGATTGCAGACTGCTGGCGGGACTTATACAGTTACCGCAACGAACGCAGTAACAGGCTGTACCATTTCAATGGCTGGTTCTGTAGCGGTTAATGTTAATCCATTGCCACTGGCATTCAGTGTTACCGGTGGTGGCAGCTATTGTGCAGGCGGTTCTGGTGTGTCTGTTGGCCTTGCTAACTCCATCGCTGGCAATAGTTACCAGCTGATGTACGGTACAGCTCCGCTGGGTGCGCCAATGTCTGGCACTGGCCTTGCACTTAATTTTGGAACCTATTCAGTGGCAGGTGCTTATACTATTGTTGCAACAACTGATGCGACAGGTTGCACAGCTAGTATGACTGGTTCTGCTAACGTGGTGGTGAATCCGCTGCCTGTGTCATATGTTATGACTGGTGGTGGTAACTACTGTCCGGGTACAAGTGGTGTGCATGTGGGATTAAGTGGTTCAGCTACAGGTGTTGATTACAAATTGTATCGTGGCACAACCCTGATTGCCGGGCCAGTTTCGGGTTCAGGTGGCAGCCTTGATTTCGGATTGTTTAATGTAGCTGGTACTTATACTGCTGTTGCGGTTAATCCATCTACAACCTGTACGTCAAATATGACAGGCAGCGTTGTAATAGGTGTTAATCCGTTGCCTGTACCTTACAATGTAGTTGGTGGCGGTAACTATTGCTCCGGTACCGGCGGGTTGCATGTTGGCCTGAGTTCTTCAGCTCCAGGTATTACCTATCAGTTGTTGCTGGCTGGTGCTCCTACTTCTGTAACAATGATTGGCACAGGTGCTCCAATTGATTTCGGTTTGCAAACAGCTCCAGGTGTTTATACAGTTATGGCTACAAACCCAACTACAGGATGTACTAATCTGATGACTGCGTCAGCAACTATTACAATGGGTACTACTGTAATGCCTACTGTGACAGTAGCTGCAGGTGCAGGTGATACTATCTGTGCCGGTACACTGGCTAATTTCTCAGCAGTTGCAACTAACGAAGGTGCAGGGCCGGTATTTCAGTGGTCAATTAACGGTACTAATGTTGGCTCAGGATCAAATTACAGCTATGTGCCTGCTGACGGCGATGTGGTAAGTGTGGTTCTTACCAGCAGTGCAGTTTGCGCTACGCCAGCTACCGTAAGCGGATCAATTATTATGCGTGTGTTACCAATGCTTATGCCTTCTGTGAATGTAACAACAGCGCAGGGGTCTATTGTGTGCAGCGGAACAATTGTTGATTTCACGGCAACACCGACAAATGGCGGAACAGCTCCTTCCTATGTGTGGAAGAAGAATAATATTCCGGTTGGCACTACGTCAACATTCAGCTATCTACCGTCTAATGGAGATGTGATTAAGTGTGTACTAACAAGCAGCTATCAGTGCCCGCTGATTCCATCAGCTACAAGTGCTGCAGTAACAATGGAAGTTGATGCTCCGGTATCTCCGGTGGTGAGCATTATTGTAAACCCTGGAACTGCGTTGTCGGCAGGTGAAAATGTAACATTTACAGCATTGATTACTAATACTGTAGCGTTGCCTTCATACCAGTGGGCTGTAAATGGAGTAGATGTTGCAGGTGAAACATCACCGGTATTCTCAACAAGTACATTGAATAACCTTGATATTGTAACATGTAAAGTAACCAGTGGTGGCGGTTGCCCGGGCCTTTCTGGTACAGGTGCTATTACAGTAACTGTAGTTGGAGTAGGAGTAAGGCAGGTTAACGCAGGTAATATTAATGTTAACCTCACACCTAACCCTAACAATGGTTTGTTTACAGTTAAGGGTAATACAGGAACCATAGGTAGTGAAGAAGTTTCTTTTGATCTGACAAATATGCTAGGCCAGGTAGTTTATTCAGACAAAGCGGTTACACATAACGGCGAGCTGAACGAAACTATCCACCTGTCTGACAAGGTTGCAAACGGTATGTATATTCTAAACCTTAGGTCTGAAAATGGAAACAAAGTGTTCCATGTAGTAATAGAACGTTAATCATTTTATTTAATTATTATAACAACGAAGGGTCGCGTTTTGCGGCCCTTCGTTGCTTTGTATATACTCCGTATTGGCTGGATGTATACTTCGTGTATTAAGAAATTTATATATTAGACGGCGTTGCCAAAAAGGAGTGCGTTTGTGGTTTAAACATCAATCAGTTATGCCGAGTAAGGTACATGATATGAATCAGAATTTTGTACTGATATTGCTCAGTTATAAACTGCGTTAATTTATCTTATTTGCCGCTTCATTTGGTAAACCTCACAGGATAGCTATGGAATTCAAAACCATTATAGAACCATTTAAGATTAAGTCAGTTGAACCTATTCATATGTCGACTGAAGAGCAGAGGGCAGGGTATATGGCAAATGCCCACTACAATCCATTTTTGTTGCAGTCGCGTGAGGTGATAATAGACTTTCTTACTGATAGCGGCACATCGGCCATGAGCAGTGAACAATGGGCAGGCATTATGCGCGGAGATGAGTCGTATGCGGGTGCTGTAAGCTGGGAGCGGCTGCAACATGAAATACAGGGCCTTACAGGGTATCCGCATATATTACCTACACATCAGGGCAGGGCGGCAGAGCATATTTTATATAGCTATCTGGGTGGAGCTGGGAAGGTTTTTATCAGTAATACCCATTTTGATACTACACGCGCAAATATTGAGTTTAACGGAGCCATGGCTATTGATATACCTGCTCCTGAGGCCAGAGACAGAAACTCGGATTATCCGTTTAAAGGAAACATTGACACCCGGATGCTGGATGAGCACATACGGAACTATGGTGCAGAAAATATTGGAGCGGTGATACTTACCGTAACCAATAATAGCGGTGGCGGCCAGCCTGTAAGTATGCAGAATGCAAAAGATGCAGCTGCTATCTGCAAAAAGTATGGCGTTTTGTTTATTATAGATTGCTGCAGGATAGCCGAGAACTCATACTTCATACGCCATTTTGAGCCGGAGTACAGCAACGTGCCCTACCGCGAAATTGCACAGCAGATGTTTTCTCTTGCCGATGGGGCTATTATGAGTGCCAAGAAGGATGCATTGGTGAATATGGGTGGGTTTCTTGCATTAAAAAATGCTGAACTGGCTGAAGCCTGTATGGGGTTGCTTATTATTAACGAAGGTTTCTCAACTTATGGGGGGCTGTCCGGGCGCGATATGGAAGCGATTGCTATAGGGCTAAAGGAAGTATTTGATGAAGGCTACCTGAATTATCGTATTAAAAGTACCAGGTACCTGGGCGAGCATATAAAAGCCAAGGGAGTGCCGGTGCTTTATCCTATAGGCGGTCATGCGGTATATGTAAATGCTGGTATGCTGTATCCGCACATTCCGGTAGATCAGTATCCGGGGCAGGCTCTGGTATGCGAACTTTACAGAATAGGCGGTATACGCGCTGTGGAAATTGGATCAGTTATGTTTGGGAAATATGATGATAACCGCAAGCTGATACCTGCACCCATAGAACTGGTGCGCCTGGCTATACCCCGCAGAGTGTATACCCAGAGCCATATAGATTATACAGTGGAAGTGTTTGATGAAATTGTAAAGAATGCAGCAAACACAAAAGGTTTAAGAATAACAAAGGAGCCAAAATTTCTGCGCCATTTTACAGCTCATTTTGAGCCGATAGGCTGAATCAAAATTATCCGGATCTCAAAATGCATATTTGGTAAACAAACCAAATATCGCCATACTCTGACTTTCGCAGGGTTGCTGGCTTCACATAAAAATAGTAGCTGCCAGTCGGCAGCTACTAATGCACACACTAACAACTAAAACAAAAACCAGTTTTTAAAGCCCTCACCAGTTATGCTGTTGACAATGAGGATTCAATGATGGTGCCAGTTTTTATTGCATTTGATTTTCAGCCTTTTGTGTGTGATTGAATTGTTTTATGCTTGCCAATTTGGGAGCTTTTTTCCCCGAAAGGAGAAGGATGTAGACGTCAGAAGTTTCTATCGGGCTAATGGCCTGTTGTATTGTTCATCAGCCTTAATAGGTGTCTACTCTATTTTGCTCCTGTGATTTTATTGAATCAGGAATACGAGGAAACTCTTTGAATCCGTTCATATCAATTCCTGAATATCGCCCATTTAATTTATATTTGTATAGATTGAAAGGGCTCACCTAAAACCTAGTATATGGATTATTTCTGCTTCCGGAATTTTGCCTTTTCTTTTGCCTTATTGGCATCAGTTCATTTGCAGGGGCAAACCATAACAACATTTGCAGGGAATGGTACTGCAGGGTATGTGGCAGACGGAGTAGAAGCGACAGCCACAGAGATCAACTCGCCCTGGGGAGTGGCAGTTGATGCTGCAGGTAATGTGTACATTGGAGACTCTCCTAATAACAGGATTCGAAAAGTAAATACGGCAGGAATTATCAGCACTATTGCAGGTAATGGTACTGCTGGTTTCGCTGGTGATGGCGGACAGGCTACTGACGCAATGATCAGCAACCCCAGCGGAGTGGCTGTAGATGCCGCTGGGAATATTTATATAGCGGATAATGGAAACGCCAGAATCAGGAAGGTGAGTGCGCTTGGTATTATCACTACAATTGCCGGAAACGGAACACCGGGATATACGGGTGATGGTGGAGCCGCAACTTCAGCAAGTATTACACCGCCCGATGGAGTTGCGGTAGATCCTACTGGCAATGTATACATATCATCACACTGGAGTGTAAGGAGGATCAATACAGCAGGCATCATCAGCAGGTTTGCCGGTAATGGTGCCTTTGGTTATTCGGGCGATGGCGGACCTGCAACAAACGCATCAGTCGGTGAATCGTCTGACATAGAAACAGACAGGTATGGGAATGTATACTTTACTGATTTTCTAAACCACTGTGCGCGTAAGGTAAATGCATCCGGTATTATTAGTACAATAGCAGGCAATGGTACTCCGGGATTCTGGGGCGATGGAGGCGCCGCCACAGCCTCTATGCTTGATTTTCCGGTAGGGATAGATGTGGATGATGCCGGCAACGTTTATATTGGCGATAGGGATAATGAGCGGTTGCGGATGATAGATGCACATGGTGTTATAAATACAATAACTGGTACTGGTGTAAATGCGTATAGCGGAGACGGCGGTGCTGCAACAGCGGCAAAAATAAATAAACCGCATGCGCTGGCTCATGATGCTTGCGGCAATCTATATTTCTGCGACAGGGTTAATAACCGTGTAAGAATGATAGCTGATCTGCCGCTCCACATAGCTGGAATTGTAACGGGCAGAGATACAGTATGTCCCGGTGACACTGTGCAGATGAATGATTTTGTAACGGGTGGAATGTGGAGCCTGACAAACAATACCATAGCACACATTGGATCAGGTGGGCTGGTGACTGGCGTAATAGCCGGAATTGATACCGTAAGATATGTCGTGGCCAATCCCTGTTTTCTGGATACGGCATACAGACAAATTGTAGTGTTGGCAGCTGCCACCTGTGCACTGAAAAATGATTTGCATGGCAAGGGTGAGCATCGCCTGGTGATATACCCTAATCCTGGCAATGGTACATTTACCATGCGAACAGGGTGGAATATAGCGGGCATGGTTGAACTAAATGTAAAAAGTATTACCGGAGTAGTGGTGCAGCAATTGAGCTTGAAGGCTGGGGAGGAACAGGAGGTTCACCTGAAGTTGCCACCGGGCGTTTATTTTATTTTGGCGTCTGATGGCAGCCATTTGGCAGCAGAACGCCTGGTGATACAGTGAGCTGGTATTAATCAATAAAAAATATTTTCTATAACATTATTGTAAGATTATTCTACCGACATTTGTTTGTATCAAAAACTAAAAATTCAAATCAGATGAAACTCTCTCATATAATATTGTTTGTTTTCGCACTTGGGATATCTGTTCCTTCTTTTGCCAAGAAAGCCGCCAAATCACCTGAAGGGCTGGAATGGTATACCGACCTGGCAAAAGCACATGAAAAATCCAAGGCTACGCACAGGCCTATTTTCGGATTTTTTACTGGTAGCGACTGGTGTGGCTGGTGCCATAAACTGCAGAATGAAGTATTCTCGAAACCTGCATTCATCAAGTGGGCAAAAGAAAAAGTAGTACTGCTGGAACTTGATTTCCCAAGGCAGAAACAATTGCCTCAGGAACTACAGCAGCAGAATGCAAGCCTGCAGCAGGCTTTCCGCGTACAGGGATACCCAACAGTTTGGCTTTTCTTTACAGAACAGGATCCTGAAACCAAGAAGCTGAATATCTCAGCACTGGGTTCTACAGGTTATCCGCAGGGAGCAACTGCGGGAAAAGAAGAGGTGAAATTCCTTGCTGATGCCAACGCTATTTTGGCTAAAGCTCCTGCAGCATCTACCGGAAAAGCCAAAAAATAAGCGAGTATCAGAAAGGCAGCATAGTTGTAAGTTCCTGCCAGGAATCAGGCATCTCTTTCAGGTTTAATGACCGGGCTATCAGGTGATAAATGTCCTGTTGTGTTTTATGTTCCTGCCTCAGATAGTGTACCGATGTTGCACCCTCAGACTTTGAGAGTTTCTTGCCACTATGATCGTTGATAAGCGGGTGGTGATTAAAGGTAATTTTATTAAAATCGGTTTTGTGCAAATGTGCAGCCAGGTAATGCTGTGCTACAGTGGACGGCCAAAGGTCATCGCCGCGGATAATCAGATCTACCCCAAAATAAATATCGTCTAAAACGGAAATTAACTGGTAAGCCGGTAGCCCATCCCTGCGTTTTACAATAAAGTCGTGCATATTGAGCGGTACTCCCGCGGAAATGGTTCCGTTGGTTGTTCTGATGCTCATTTGCTTTTGGTGGTCAGTTTTTATTCGCCAGCTTACTCCGGTTTGATTCAGCGGCAGGTGTTTGTCACGGCAGGTGCCTGCATAAATACTTTCAGGGCTAAGGCGTGATACATCAGTGCGCGAGCAGGTACAGGCAAAAATTTCACCACTCTCTTTAAGCTGTTCCAGGACTTTGCTGTACATCTCAGTGCGTTGTGCCTGCGAAAATACCTGCTCATATTCCCGCATGTTTTTTGGGCCGGAGTGCCAGGGTATCTCGAGAAAATTGAGTGTGTCAAAAATATCCTGAACGTACAGTTTGTTCGTTCGTTCGCGGTCAAAATCATCTATCCGAAGTAAAATATCAGCCCCTGATTGGGCTGCGAATTTGGCAGTAATTGCAAAAGAAAGGATGTTGCCCAGATGCAGATAACCGCTGGGGGTAGGTGCTATACGGGTTCTGTTGAATTGATTCTCTGGCGCCATCCGGTTCGAAAATACTAGGTTATTTGATGAATCTATATTGGTTTGATACGCCGGCAGGATATTTTTCAGAAAAATACGGAAAACCTTGATTTCGGTAAATCTGTTTCGTTTTGAGGAACTTTGATTTAATACAGCACTTTTTGGATTAAATTATTACTTTTATTTTCCGGATTTCAGTTCAAACAAATATTAACAACCAACAAAAATAAAAAGCATGAAAAGAATCTGTACATTACTTATTGGAGCTTTAATAACTACTGGTGCGGTGGCACAGACAACTATTACTAATGGTGATTTTGAAGCATGGGGCAATGCATCTCCAGGCCTCTCAACTGAGCCAACAAGCTGGTATTCCAATCAATCTGGGTCAACAATTGCGGCTTTGGGGGCACAGACCTGCTTCAAGGATATTTCTGTTGTACACGGCGGAACAGCATCTGTAAGAGTTGAAACAATTTCCGGGCCTTTCTCAACGGTTATCAATGGGAATGTAACAACAGGCGTAGTAAACGCGCCCACAACTACTAAAACCGATGGTTATATAGGCACAGTGAACTACACCAGTTCAACTGATAAAAGATATATGAATTTTACCGGCAGGCCCGACAGTATTGTTGGTTGGTACCAATACACATCTGGCGGTGCTGGCGAGCAGGGTAAGGTAAAGGCAATATTACATACATCAGATTATTTTGACCCTGAGACGCCTACTACCTACCACGCAAACCCGACAGCCAATAAGATTGGCGACGCTACTTTCCTTACTCCAACGTCGAATGTTTCAACCTGGACTCGGTTTGCTATGAAGATTAATTATGTGAGTGCATCAGCGCCTACTCATATTATGATCAATGTTACCTCATCTGCAAATCAGGCTACAACAGTAGTGGGCAGTAAGTTGTGGCTGGATGACTTGCAAGCCGTTTATTCAAGTGCTACAGGTATCAGAAGCAATGCGCTGGAAGCCAATGATTTGCGCGTTTATTCCTGGGGTAAAACAGTTTATGTGAATTTCATAAATGGAAGTGAAGACCTTTCACAGTTTACTATTTATGATCTATCTGGCAGGGAGGTGATGTCAAAACAGCTTATTAACAACAGAGATTACTCATTTGAACTGAACAATCTCAGTGCAGGTGTTTATGTTTATCAGATAGGCAATTCAGATCTTTGCCAGAAAGGTAAGCTGTTCATTCAATAGCATCATCAGGCAGCAGATGAGGGTTAGTCAACTGTTTTTTTGTACGGTTCTCTGTTTGTTATGTGCGCACCGCATGTGGGCACAGTCAACCGGGCTACTGAAGGGAAAAGTAATATCTGCACAGAGCAAAGAACCCCTTGTAGGCGCAACTATTCGATTATTATCGGATGCAGCTGTAGGGACTGTTACAGATGCAGACGGTGGCTATGCCCTGCGCCTTACTCAAGGCAGCTACAGGCTTATATGTGCATATATCGGTTTGGCTGTAGACACATTTGATGTAAAAATAGTTGCCGGAGAAACGGCCCCAAAAGATATTAGTTTAAAGCTGTCTTCTGAATTGATGAAGACGGTGGTGGTTTCATCAGGCAAGTTTGCCCAGAAGCTGGAGGAAATGACGGTTTCAATGGAGATACTGAAGCCAGAACTGATCAACAATAAAAATACTACGAGCATTGAGACGGCACTGGAACAGGTGCCCGGGCTAACAATCATTGACAATGACCCGCAGATTAGAGGTGGCAGCGGTTTTACTTTTGGTGTGGGTAGCAGGGTAGCTGTTGTAGTAGACGGTATTCCGCTGCTGAGCGGCGATGCCGGCCGGCCAGAGTGGAGTTATATTCCGGTTGAGAATATCTCACAAATTGAAATCATAAAAGGGGCTTCATCTGTGCTGTATGGTTCGTCTGCTATTAATGGTGTGATCAATGTAAGGATGGCTTACCCGCATGATACACCCAAAACCATAGTCAATTATTCGGCTGGTGGATACAGCCGGCCAGCGAAGCCAGCCACAGATTGGTATGGTAGTGCACTTCCTGCATTTATGAACCTGAATTTTCTGCATTCCAGAGTAATAAAAAAAAATCTGGATATTGTAATTGGTGGTAATTTCAATTTGGATCAGGGGTACATTGGCCCGGCACCGGCAATGCCTTACATACCCTGGGACCTGCGAGCAGTACTAAAGCTTACAGATTCAGTAAGGACATTTACGAGGGATGATATGCTGAAAATGAGAGGGCGCCTAAATTTTAACATACGTTACCGTTCTAAAAAAATAAAGGGGCTCAATTACGGTATTAACGGCAACGGTATGCTGAACAAAACCGATATGGTGTTCGCCTGGCTGAATGACTCAGATGGATTGTACAGGGGATACCCAGGCGCGATGTTCTTTGAGCAGCAGAAAATGTTCAATCTGGATCCTTTTTTGCGTTATAACGCGGGCAATGGTGTGAGCCACAACCTGACGACGAGGGTGTTTCACACTGACAACTATATATCGAATATTGTGGACACCAATACAGTCCCGGGCCGTACTGTAAACGATCAATCTAACAATGGTACACTGTACTATGGCGAATACCAGTTGCAGCGTAAATTTGAAAAGTATGACTTCAATTTTACCAGTGGGTTGGTGGGTAGCATAGCCACATCGCACGCGCAGCTTTATGCGTCGAGTGGATCGGCTGACAACAAAACAACTAATGCTTCCGGGTACATACAGCTCGACAAAAAAGTATGGGAAGTAATCAATTTGTCGGGAGGAGTGAGGTATGAATATTTCAAGACAAATAATCTACAGAGCGTTGCCGATCCTATTTTCAGAGCTGGTGCCAGCCTGCAGGTAATGAAAGGGACATGGGTAAGGGCATCTTACGGAGAAGGGTTCAGATATCCCACGATTACTGAAAGGTATATATCTACAAAAGCGGGTTTGTTTGCAGTGTTTCCCAATACAACGCTGCAGCCGGAGAGCAGCAAGAATTTTGAACTCGGTATCAAACAGGGTTTCAAAATTGGCGGTTTAATGGGGTATATAGATATTGCTGGCTTTAACCAGCAGTACCACAATACAATAGAATACCTTTTTGGCAGCTGGGATACATCGGTAGCACTGTTTGGCTTCAAGTTTGTAAATACGGGAGACTCAAGAGTGAGTGGTGCCGATATTTCAATGGTTATTTCTACGCCTGAAGCCAATAAGAGATTCGGAGTAACTGCATTGCTTGGATACACGTATGTTCTGCCCGTATCGCTAACACCTGATTATGTATATGCGCGAACTACACCTTTTCTTGGATTTAATGATACCCTGAAGACATTTAAGAACAGCAGCTTAGACACAAATAGCAACATACTCAAGTACAGATTCAGGCACATGGCCAAGGCGGACCTGGAGGTGCGGGTATATAATTTTTCGGTTGGGGTAAGCTACCGCTACTACAGTAAGATGGAGAATATTGACAAGGCATTTACTGATATTGAATCACTTACTGAGGCGATGCCGTACCTGCCACAAATAAAAGCAACAGCCTATTGGCAGGCCAACCATGATTTTCATATTTTTGATGCCCGCCTAAGCTGCTATATTACAAGGCGTCAGAAGGTCTCAATAATTGGTAACAATTTGTTTAATGTTACGTATTTCCTACGGCCAATGAAAATTGAATCGCCCAGAACTTTGTCAGTTCAGTATGTTTATACTTTTTAAAGTTGCCTAAGAAAGCAGTTGTTCTATTCTCTTAAATCCTTCAGCTGGGTTTAAATTTTCCCAGAGTATCAGGTATATGATAGTGGCTATTGGAATGGCAATAGACAGCTCTTTAGATACTGACTGCATTCCCCTCGAGGCATAATAGCCTTCAGCCACCATGTTCATTTCCAGCATAGCAGCTTTGACAGTGTAGCCCTTGCCAATCATAGCGCCAAAAGTACGGTTGCGGCTGTGCATAGAGTAGCAGGTAACGAGCAGGTCGCCCAGGTAAGCACTGGTATGGAAATCAGGGTGCTCGTTGGAAGGGTGTACCTTAGTGAAGTGGTCCTGTAGGAAGTGGTACATCTCTCTGTAACAATTGGTAATATAAACGCTTAAAAAGTTGTCGCCGTAATCAAGTGCACGGGCAATGCCTGCACCAACCGCAAATATGTTTTTTAGCACTGCGGCAAACTGCGCGCCCCAGATATCATGGTTGCATGTGGTACTGATGTAAGAATTGCCAAATGCTTTGGCTGCCAATGCCGTAAGCTGGTCATCAAGGCCTGAAAAGGTGAGATAAGATAATCTTTCTTCAGCTACCTCTTCGGCATGGCAGGGGCCCATGATAGAAACATATTTGCTGAGCTGGTAATTGAATTTTGAGGTCAGGTAGTCGTTTAGCAGCAGATTAGACTCAGGTAAGACTCCTTTTGTTGCTGAAATTATATTTTTGGAACACCATATTGTACTGTCTGCCTGCTCAAGTACCTCGAGGGCGTAGGCCGAAGGTACTGCAAATACTATAGTGTCGCATTCCTGTAGCATCGTTTTTAGGCCGCTTGTTGGCCTGAATGTTCCGGGGGAAAAGCGAACTGAAGTTAGGTAGTGCGGATTGTGGAACCGTGTCAATAGCTGGTTTATTGCTTCTTGATTCCTTACCCACCAATTAATAGTGTGTCCGTTATCAGTAAGAATCTTTGCCAGGGCGGTACCCCAGCTTCCATTGCCAACAATGCCTATCTGGCCTAGTGTATTCTGATTCAATATCGAAACCGGTTAATTAAAAAAACTAATCTTTTGGCTTGGCATCAAAGAGCTTGTCTTTGTCTACAACTTTTACTTTGGTTTTGTCGCTCAGGGTGCGGGCTATTGCGCCGTAGGGGGCTATCACTACATCCTCGTTCTCTTTCAGCCCTTCTGTAACCTGTAGGTATTTGTTGTCCTGCAGGCCGGTTTTTACATCACGTATAGCCACTGTCTGCGTATTTGAATCGTAAACAAAAACTACCTGACGGATGTTGTCAGCAGAGAGGCTGTTGTTTTTGTTTTTTACACTGTCTGGCCAGTCCCTTGTGGTAACAGCATTAACCGGCACAGAGAGGATGTTATTCTGCCTGTTGGTTTGTATTTCCACTGAGGCAGACATACCAGGCTTGAATGGGAATTTCCCTTTGATTCTTACTGCTGAAAGGTCTTCGTAGCTGGATGGTAAAATGAGGATATGCACGGTGTAGTTGGTAACCTGATCACTCCCACTTGAGCCGGAAGTGAGTCCGGCCTTAGTACTGCTCACCGCTACCTTTGAAACCACGCCTATGAATTTGCGGTTGCGGTAGGCGTCAGCATTGATAATGGTTGTATCGCCTATTTTTACTTTAGAGATATCTGTTTCGCTTACATCAACCCGTACTTCAATACGGCTCATGTCGGCAATAGTAAGCATGTCAGTACCAGACATCTGCGCAGTTCCCAAAACCCTTTCGCCCTTCTTTACATTAAGCTCTGAAATTATACCGGCTGTGGGTGCTACAATGGTTGTTTTCAGTAGGTTGGCCTTGGCCTGATTGAGGCCGGCCTGAGCGCCCTGAATGCTGTATTTACCACCATTAGTGGATGCTTTGGCGGCATCGAAGGTGGCTTTTGCCGATTTGAAGGAAGCTTCACCCTGCTCAAATTCAAGCTGTGAAATGACTTTTTGTTCGTAGAGTTTTTTGTTGCGGTTATAAGTAGCCAGTGCCAGCTCATACTGAGATTCAGCCTGCGCCATCATTTCCTTTGTATTGATGGCAGATGCCCTTGTCTGCTCCACCGTAGCCTCGGCCTGATTCACTACTGAATTGTAAATAGCCGGGTTGATTTTTACAAGCATATCGCCCTGTTTCACGCTGTCGCCTTCCTGAACAGCCAGCAAGGTAATCTCTCCGCTCACTTCTGGTGCAATTTTCACTTCTGTTTCCGGATAAATTTTTCCGCTGGCTGTTACGGTTTCAGTAATTGTATGCAATGCTGCTTTTTCAACAGACACTTTTGTTTCGTCGCCTTCTGAGTTTTTTGCGATAATGATCAGTACTGTTATCAGTACCAGGCTTATTATCACAATCCACCGTATTTTCTTAGATTTCATGCTAACCTGTATTTCATTGTAAATATATATATAAAATCAGATGCAGGCTTGCCGCAGGATTAAACTATTATAATACTCTACCGAACTTCACTGCCTGGTGCTGCCATATCCAGCGGCGAAACAAAAATGAGCCTGCCATCAGGGTTCTGAGCCATCAGTATCATGCCCCTGCTTTCAATACCTTTCATTTTGCGCGGTGCCAGATTGGCAACAACTGTTACCTGCTTACCAATGATTTCTTCGGGTTTGAAATGGAGCGCTATGCCCGACACAACAGTCCGTGTTTCGTCGCCCATATCCAGTTCCAGCTTCAGCAGTTTGTCAGCCTTTTCTACTTTTTCTGCTTTTAAGATGGTGCCAACCCTGAGGTCCATTTTACTGAAATCATCAATTGATATCTCCGCTTTTTTTGCAGGAGCTTCAGCTGGAGCTGGCGCAGTTGTACTTTCGGGAGAAGGGGTATTATTTTCCATTTTTACCTGTGATGCGTTTTTTAAATTGTTTTTCAATTTCTCAACCTGAGCAGCTACTTCGGTGTCTTCTATTTTTCTGAATAACAATTCAGGCGCGCGCAGGGGGTAGTTTACTTTCAGCAGATCCATTCTGCCTCCATTCTCCCATTCCAGCATGCGCTCCACAACCTTCATCATCCTGATCATTTTGGCCGATGTGAACGGCATAAACGGATTAACATAAATAGCCAGGTTGGCGGTCAGCTGCAGGCATACGTGCAGGCAAATGTCTATTCTTTTCTGATTTTCAACTTGTAGCTCAGGCGTTTTTGAAAGGCTCCAGGGAGCATTATCCTGAAGGTATTTGTTGCCTTTTCGTGCCAGGTCAATAACCTCATATAGCCCGTCTCTGAATTTATAATTGTCCAGGCAGTTCTCAATTTTTTGCCTTGCCAGTACTATTTCATCGGCCATGGCTTTGTCTGCGTCAGTGAGGAGGCCGTTGTGAACCGGAGGAACGCGCCCACCACAAAGTTTGTGCATCAGCACAAATGTGCGGTTAACGAAGTTGCCAAAAACAGATACAAGCTCGTTATTTGTACGGTCCTGAAAATCTTTCCACGTAAAATCGTTGTCCTTTGTTTCGGGCGCATTGGCACACAATACATAGCGCAGTGTGTCCTGCTGATCGGGGAAGTCTTTGATATACTCATCAACCCACACGGCCCAGTTGCGCGATGTGGATACTTTTTCGCCTTCTATGTTCAGGAATTCATTTGCAGGCACATTATCGGGCAATACAAATCCGCCATGGGCTTTAAGCATCGCTGGGAAAATAATGCAGTGGAAAACAATATTGTCCTTACCAATAAAATGTACCAGCCTTGTGTCTTCTTTACACCAGTAATCGCTCCATTGAGCCGTGAGTTCTTTGGTGGCACTGATATATCCTATTGGGGCGTCAAACCAAACATACAGCACCTTGCCCTTGGCATCAGGCAACGGAACGGAGACGCCCCAATTGCTGTCGCGGGTCATGGCACGTGGGTGCAGGCCGCTGTCTATCCAGCTTTTACACTGGCCGTATACGTTGGGCTTCCATTCGTCTTTTTTACCGGCCACAATCCACTCGTGCAACCATGGTTCGTACTTATTCAGCGGGAAGTACCAGTGTTTTGTTTTGCGTTTTACGGGCACAGCGCTGCTCAGCGCACTGCGTGGATTGATCAGCTGTTCAGGAGAAAGGCTGGATCCGCATTTTTCACACTGGTCACCGTAGGCATTTTCGTTTCCGCATACAGGGCAGGTGCCCACAATGTATCTGTCGGCGAGAAACATGTCTTTAGCCTCGTCGTAGTATTGCTCACTCTCACGAACTTCAAAAACACCATCGTTATACAATTTGGTGAAAAAAGCCTGCGATGTTTCGTGATGTATCTGATTGGATGTGCGCGAGTAAATGTCGAAAGATATGCCCATGCCCTCAAAACTGTCTTTGATTACTGCATGGTATTTGTCTACAACATCCTGGGGTGTAGTGCCTTCTTTCATAGCACGGATAGTAATTGGTACCCCATGCTCATCACTACCACAAACAAATTTCACGTCTTTTTTTCTGGCCCGCTGGTAGCGCGAATAAATATCAGCTGGTAAATAGCAACCGGCCAGGTGCCCTATATGGACCGGGCCATTGGCATATGGTAGGGCTGCGGTAATCAGATATCTTTTATAATCCATTATTTAGTACATATTTATAACGCAAAAATCGCTTATATAATGCAGCGGCTGTATGCGCGAAATCTGAGTGCAAGATAACTAATAGAGGGGAGAGTTAGGCTGAAAGGGAGGTGCGGCAATGGTAATTATTCCTGCCACAGAAAATGGAACAATATCACGCCAAGAATAATGACTAATATATCGAGCGTTATGAGTACCAGTGCCAGCCCCCACCAGCCCGGCATATAGACGGGTTCAAGTGCCCTCACCGCCAGCCTGCTGAGTATCATAAGCACCGGTGTAACAAGCGGGAAGCCCAGAATGGCCATGAGCGCAGAATTCTGTTGGGCGCGAGCCGCAATAGCCGACAAAAAAGTAAAAACAGCCGATAAACTGAGGCTGCCCGTAACTGTAACGGCTACGAACAAGCCGCTTTGTGCCAGTGGCCAGCCCAGCATCAGGTAATACAGCGCCAGGCTTACCATGCTCATTATAAACATGAGTATAATGCTATAAACCATTTTCGCCATCAAAAAAGTAGCTGGCCTTACCAATGTGAAATAGTACCTGAAGCGGTTGGAATGTTCCTGTAGAAAGCTCTTGGCTACAGAGTTCACGGCTACAAACAATTGTGTAAGCCAGAAAAGGGCATTCCAGACGCGGGCCTCGGGCTGGCCGCTCATCATGTACACCACAAAAACGGTAGAACCCACGTATAGTAAAACCCCAAAGAGTGTATGCTTCTGCCTCCACTCCATCAGAAGGTCTTTTTTTACAAGCAAGATAAAGGGTGATGTAGCCATTTGCGGACAAAGGTAGCATATCAATTATTTTTTTTCGTTCAGGTTTTTGTTTTTTATCAGTCAACTGCTATATTTGCACTCCCAAACGATACCGAAGGGTATTAAAATGGCAGGTTCTTAAAGATATGCGGAAGTAGCTCAGTTGGTAGAGCACGACCTTGCCAAGGTCGGGGTCGCGGGTTCGAGTCTCGTCTTCCGCTCATCAGATTCCATCCGCCGTGGCGGATGGAATTTTTGTTTACAGCAGTTTGCCGGATAGTTTACCACCGGTAATACAGGAGCCCTGGTGGCGGAATTGGTAGACGCGCAGGACTTAAAATCCTGTTTGC
>OMJB01000110.1 GCA_900299255.1 Sphingobacteriales bacterium | reverse complement strand
CCTCAAAATCCGCATCCTTAGTATCAGTATACTGCCAATTACCGAAGGTACTATCAAATTAAGAAACCATATACCCACAGTTGCAGCCAGCATGCCTACTGTATTTGCCGAAAACGGCTGAAACAAAAACAAACTTACCGATCCCCGCACTCCCAGCTCTGTGAGCGCTACGGAGGGTATTACAGCCATTACCCAAAAGAACAGCGCACTAAGCATAAAACCCTCAAATACCGGTACATCCACATTCAGCCACTTCATTAAAATCAAATACTGTGCCGTAAAGATTTCAAACCGCACAACAGATATAACTAAAACCAATAACTGCTTCTTAAAATCAACCCGATTTAACAATCTGCCATAAACCCCAAACTTGCGCAACCAGCTGAATTGCTGCAGCCTGGGCAGCCATGCTCCGAATTTCAGGAAAACTACAGCCGCAGCCACATTTGCTAACAGGCAGAATCCCAGCGCTATTCTGGGCAGCACAGTGGCATGAGTTATGTTGTAATATATAAGCGCAGGCAATCCAAATAAATAGACCGTCCATAACTGTGAAAGAACACCTAGTACTGATACTGTAACATACCTGATGGTATTACCTGCCCTCAGGTACAGAATCCTGCCCGGATACTCTCCTATTCTGTTGGGAGTAATGATAGAAAATGCTACCCCAGCTAGATAACTGCCATACGCTCTGCGATAGTCTGTGTGTCCCGCCATATTGGTAAGCAGGTACCATTTATACCCTTCAAGCGAGGTATTAGCGAGCATCAGCGCCACACAGGCTGCGAGGGAGGCAACTGGCCCGGTGTGTTGCCAAGCCGCGGCATCCAGGCTATGCAACTGCTTTACCACCTGCCTGTAAATACTCAGCAGCAGAAATATGGAGATACTGCCCCCAACAAGGTAATTAAGCCATATTTTGGTAGATTTGTTCAATACAACTGCATTATTGTTGAAAGATACCCAGATTATATTAGGTATAGACCCGGGCACCCTAGTAATGGGCTATGGCATTATCGCTGTAAACAAAAATACAGTATCACTGATAGAAATGGGTGTTTTGCAGCTTTCAAAGCATAAAGACCATGCCGAACGCCTGCATCTGATCTTTAAGAAAATGCAGAGCCTGATCAATACCCACCAACCAGATGCTGTTGCCATTGAGGCTCCTTTCTTTGGCAAGAACGTGCAGAGTATGCTTAAACTGGGGCGGGCTCAGGGTGTGGCCATTGCGGCTGCCATGGTCAGCGGGCTCAGTGCTGTAGAATATGCTCCGCGTAAGATCAAGCAGTCTATTACCGGCCGCGGCAATGCTACCAAGGAGCAGGTTTTTGCTATACTGCAGCACACCCTTAAAATAGTAGAAGATGTGCGCTTTCTCGATGCCACCGATGCTGTTGCCGCTGCTTTATGCCACCATTACCAGGGCCCGACATCAGCACTGAAAAAAGCTGCTGGCGTTCCTAAAAAATCAAAAAAATCATCAGACTCCTGGGCGTCTTTTATTGCCTCCAATCCCGATAGAGTCAAATAATGATTATTTTTGTGCGTTATTAATTTGGGTTATTTGTTAACCTTTATGAAATTTAGTATTATATTAGCAGTTGTTAACGCAGCTGATATTTAAGCCTGACTATACTTATGTCACAACCTAAAGTAAAAATATTGTTAGTTGAGGACGATCCGGTACTCGGGTATGTTGTCAAAGATTTTCTGCAGAAACAGGATTTTGAAGTTACTCACTGCACCGATGGCGATGTAGCCTGGCAGCAGTTTATGAAGAACATTTTCGACGTTTGCCTGCTTGATATTCTCCTGCCCGGCAAAAAAGACGGAATGGAGCTGGCCAACAGTATCCGCAAAAAAAATGAGAATATTCCTATCATATTGTTGTCGTCCAAAAACATGGACAATGATAAAATTGCCGGTTTCGAAACAGGTGCAGATGATTACATTACCAAGCCGTACAACCTACAGGAATTATTGCTCAGGATTCAGGTGTTCCTGAAAAGAACCAAAAAGAAGGAAGATACAGGCCCTGTTATTTTCAAAATAGGCGACCTTAATTTCGACTATACTAATCTTGTTTTGGGAAATGATAAAGTAGAACATCAGCTCACACAACGCGAAGCTGACCTGGTACGCTTTCTGTGCCTCAATGCCAACCGCGTGCTCAAGCGTGATGAAATACTGATGAGCGTGTGGGGGAAAGATGACTACTTTCTGGGGCGAAGTATGGACGTGTTTATTACCAAAGTGAGGAAATACCTCAAATCGCAAAATTCTGCAAAATTACAGACCATTCACGGTATAGGTTTTAAATTCAGCTACAACCCCTGATTCATAGGCTGGTTCAAGTATTAAGCACTGAGCAATTCAGGCTGCGGCCTTGGTGTTAAGCCTTTTACCGCCTTTGCTATTGCTGCTATGTGATCTGGTGTGGTGCCGCAGCAGCCGCCTAAGATATTCACCCAGCCCTCTTTCGCCCACTCAGCTACAATTGCCGCCGTTTGCTCAGGTGTTTCATCGTATTCGCCCATTGCGTTAGGCAGGCCGGCGTTAGGATACGCACTTACACGGCAGGGAGCAATACCTGCCAGCTCTGCAACGTGCGGCCTCATTTCCTGAGCACCTAGCGCGCAGTTCAGCCCTATACTTACCGGATTGGCGTGCATCACTGAAATCAGAAAGGCTTCCAGAGTCTGGCCACTAAGCGTGCGGCCCGATGCATCTGTAATTGTACCTGATATCATCACCGGCAGTTTCTCCGTCTTGGTATCCCTGAAAAATTTGTTGATCGCATATATCGCTGCTTTTGCATTCAGCGTATCAAAAATCGTTTCTACCAGCAGTATATCCGCTCCGCCGTCTACCAGCCCTTTTATCTGCTCATAGTAGGCATCAGCTACTTCATCAAATGTAACCGACCTGAAGCCCGGATTGTTCACATCAGGCGACAGCGACAATGTTTTGTTCATAGGCCCAATTGCTCCTGCAACAAACAGATTTTCTGTTGTCACATTATCTTCTGTAGCGTACTCCTGTATAGCTTCTTTTGCCAGCCTGGCCGCGGCCACATTCAGTTCATACGCCAGTGATTGCATTTCATAATCGGCCAGCGAAATGACTTGCCCGTTAAATGTGTTGGTCTCCAGAATATTGGCCCCCGCCTTTAAATATTGTTTGTGTATTTCTTTAATTATATGTGGCTGAGTCAGGCACAGCAGGTCATTATTACCTTTTACATCGGTATGCCAGTCTTTGAAGCGTTCTCCACGGTAGTCTTCCTCACTGAGTTTATAGCGCTGCACCATAGTACCCATAGCTCCGTCAATAATCAGTATCTGCTCGTTCAGTAATTTTCTGAGTTTCTGCTCTGTGTTCATATCCTCAAAGTTAGGGTATGCACTGATATGTTGACCAGATGATTTATCAATAGTCTGATAGACAATACCGAATGCTGTTTATCCGGTCAGTTGAGTATTTGTTAGAACTGTATCGCCGCTCTTCAACCAAGGAAGTAATCTAAAAGGGAAAACATAAGGAACAGTGCCGGAGACCCAGCACCTTCCTTTTTAAAAGACTCAGTTAAAATTTAGGACAAACCGTTTTCTTAGAAATGCCTTTGTCGGTAAAATTACCGGTATGGTACAGTGTAAACTCCAGGCCACCCTGCATATTGCTGGCGTCTTTCAGTGTAGATATGTTTACGTCATAGCTAATGCCCATACACAGTTTTTTATAGTTTACCTTTACTACAGGAATCAAGGCATCCTGAAAGCGGTAAAATACGCCGCCAGATATAGTGAATATGTCTTCTGCACTCACCATTTTCTGATTCCAATGTATCAGCCCGCCAATCATGATTTCGCGGTAGGTACCTTGCATAGCATAATTGCCCTGCACCATATAAGAAAACCGGTCATTCAGGTTGCTGCTTACACCAACATTCCCGTTCAGCCTCATATTTTCTGTCACCTCGGCTTTCTGATAATACGAAAACTTAGGCGTAGTAAAATGGTAACCCGATATACCAATCACATAAGTCAGTTTGTTGTTTTCGCCTCTGCTCGAATTGAAATTAATACCAGCTCCCAAATCCCACACCGTCATTTTTGCGTTGGGCAGGCTTTCCATCGTCGGGTTTCTGGGGTCGTATTTTCCTCCCTGATACTGGTTATTGAATGTAGCTTTTGCCGGGTCATAACTATACTGCATGTAGCCTCCTGTAAATCCAAAAGACAGAAATGAATTTTTTTCCGGATTCAGCGACTTGTTATAATTAATAGCCGGGTAAACGGTGGTGATCTTCTGGTCTACACTGCCAGCCTTGTCATAGTAGCTCAACAATCCCACACTGACAAAATCCTCTGATGTCTCCTTTATCTGAAAATGTGTTTCCCCGCTTACCAGCACTGTGGTGTACGGAAAAGAAACGCTACGCCACTGGCTGCGGTAATATGCCCCTATCTTGTAATCATCGCCAAATACGCCGGTTAATGCGGGATTGCGCAGTATAGATGTTTCATAAAATTGTGAGAAGTGAATATCGGCCTGGGCTATTGCACTTTCAGTTCCCGTAAAAGTGGCTGCAGCAAATATTGCCACCCCCGCAAAGAATTTTTGCCTCAGGCGCAACAAACCACTAACTGATTTTTTTCTGTTTCTCGTTTCCATACCCCTACCTGATTATAGTTACGTCACCTTTCAAATGGAATGGCTCTCCTGTTTCGCAAATGGCCTCAATCACATACATGTATACATCAGGCCTTGGCCCGTCTCCCTGATACGAACCGTCCCAGGCATTCTTCTCATCATTGATATCTATGTTTGAACGCTCAAACAACAATTGCCCCCAGCGGTTGTATATCCTGAAAGACTTGATAGTACTGATTCCAGACCCTCTCAGATAGAATACATCATTCTGCCCGTCCTTATTGGGCGTGAATGAATTGGGTATGAATACCTGGCTCTGATCACAGAACAGGTAAATGGTTATTGAATCACTGCCTTTGCAGCCAAAGTTGGTTGACACGTCTACATGATACGTTGTAGTTACAGACATAGACGCTACGGGGCTTGCACAGGTGTCACAATTAAGTGTTTCGCTATGATCCCACAGGTACTTGTCCACATTCTTGCTGGTGGTGTTGATGTTTGCCTTTGAACCGGCCACCAGTGTCTGGTTAGGCCCTGCTTCAATCATTGGCAATGGATGTACAAGGATTGTAACAAAATTGGTATCTGGTATACAGCTGCCCAGCTGTGAGATAACCATGTACTTGATTGATGCCTGAGGCGCGGCTATCGGATTGGGTATATGTGTATCATTAAGCCAGGTAGGAGGAAGCCAGGTAAACTTGGTACCGCCTGAATCGAACAACGGTACCGGTGTTCCAGCACAGACCTCTGAGTCGCCCCACGCACGGCTTTCTGTATTGGTAATCAAATACACCGAAACCGTGTCGGTATTTTTACAACCAAACCCATCTGTGCCTGTTACTGTATAATTGGTTATCACGGTTGGTGAAGCCTGGGTAGGATTGCATGCAGTACAGCTCAGCGTTGCCGGTGGAGCCCAAGTATAAGATATTCCTCCTGACCCGGACAACGTTGCCGGGTCTCCCACACACACTATAGTATCCTTGCTTGCTTTTATTATTGGCAGCGGATGAATAATTTCATCTTTCACTACGGTACCCACACAACCCCAGGCATCTGTATCAGAATGCGATACAGGGAAAGTACCAGCAGATGGGATGAATATAGCAGGTGAATCTACGCTGCTTGTTATACCGTTTACCTGCCAGCTAATACCTGTGACGGTAGCCCAGTAGCTGGATGAGGAATCTACCAGCATAAATGTATCTCCGATACAAATCGGGTTAGGATATATTTTGAATCCCGGATAAACCATGTCAACTTTGATTGTATCAAGACCAACACTGGAATTCTGACAACCAGAATTATCACTGAGAATCAGTTTAGGTACGTAAGCACCCGGCTG
This sequence comes from Sphingobacteriales bacterium, assembly GCA_900299255.1. Taxonomy (GTDB): domain Bacteria; phylum Bacteroidota; class Bacteroidia; order Chitinophagales; family Chitinophagaceae; genus Nemorincola. The sequence continues at coordinate 13,070 of OMJB01000110.1, read as the reverse complement.
CAGGTACACATGCTGCGCAGTATCTGAATAAGACAAATGACTTGTGTTTCCGTCAGCAAAATCCCAGATGATATTCGGCACATTCAGTGTAGTTGCATAGAAGTTTACAGTCAGCGGTGCACATCCGGTTAGCGGGGCGTACCTGAATGCACCATTATAACCAAAGATATTTACATGCCCAAAAACAGTATCCTTACAACCATAAATGTTGGAAGCAATAAGCCTTACCGTATCATATCCCGGGCGGATGTACAAATCACTTGGATTTGGCGCTGTTGATGATGTCCCGTCTCCCAGCGACCAGTAATAATACAGGCCACCGGTAGTAGTATTGTGGAAATGCACCATCAGTGGAGGGCATATGGAAACTGAATCATCCATATAGAAACTAGCTACCGGCTGAATGATGCTGATATAGTTAATATAGGTAGCAGTGTCGGTGCAGCCGTGTACATCGGTTACAACAAGTTTTACAGTAAATGTACCGGCAGTGCGGTAGGCATGCCAGGGTGAATTCGCGTAAGACGTATCACCGTCGCCAAACATCCAGAAGGAACCTACTATGCCGGTTGATGTGTTGGTAAAATGTATGGCATCGTAGCGGCAGGGATGAACATTATTGCAGGTGAATACCGCACTGGGCCGCCAAACGGTGACACTGGGCAGTTCAACTGTGTCCTTACAGCCCACATTATCCGTAACAATCTCCTTGGTGTTAAACGAACCCGCAGAAGAAAAGGTATGAGAAACAGATGGTGTAGAAACAGTGGCAGTGCCACCATCTCCGAACCACCAGGCGAAGTTGGTGAAAAACGTACCGGGTACATCTGTACTTGCATCTGTAAATACTGTTGTCAGCGGCCAGCAGCCTATAGGTGGTGTCACTGTAAAGTTGGCTACCGGTTTGGCCACAAGCATATAATGTGGCCTGATTATCGTATCCCAGCATTTGTTCGGATCCTCTACAAATAACTTAATATCGTATATACCCGCTGTCCAGAAGGTATCTGGTGCTACAGCAGTGCCGGTTAAGAACGGAGCCGGATGGCCCCATATCCAGTCAACAACCGTACCTCCTGTTGTTGTTGAAGTAAAGACCACATTGTCATTTTTACATATTGCCGTGTCCGGCGTACTGAATGTTGTTACTGGCCGTCGCAGGTCTACATTCATAAAGGCTGTATCGCGGCATCCGCTCCTTACGTTATACGTAGCCAGAGTGCATAAATAAGAAATGTCTGCCGGATAGTCATGTATCGGATTATCCAACGTAGATGTTGCCCCATCTCCAAAAATCCACAAATGGGTATCATCACCCAGTGAGCTATCGGCAAATGCAACCCTCCGTCTCGGTGAGCAATAAACACTGTCTTTAATAATAGACTTAGGAGAGTCAATAGTGATTATGGTTGTTAATACATAAGGCGGCCCCGGACAACCGTTGTACATAGGCGTAACAGTGGCCGTAAAAAATCCCGGCCTTGTAAAATGATGTGATGTTCCTGGTGTTCTTGTTATATCTCCTTCATTGTCGCCATACACCCAGATAAACGAATCCACCGGCCCGCTTAAAATGGTTGCTACAAATGTAACGTTGTTGTTGTGGTAGCACTGATGAAGGGGCGTTGCAGTGAAAGTAACTATCGGCGGCTGGCCTACATGTATAGTTATTGTGTCGTGCACCACGCAGCCATTGCTGGTTACTGAGGTAAGTACCACTGCATAAGTACCCACGGCAGTAAAGGTATGCGTGGGGTTGGGTACTGTAGAAATAGGTGACCCATCGCGGAAATCCCAGGAGTAAGATGTCACCGGGTATGGGTATGGATGCATAGTTATGGTATCTGTCATCCATGTCATCATATGCGGTACAAAGTTCACGGTAAGCGGCTTGCAGCCTGAGTAATTATCTACGGATATCCAGTGTACCATATCGTACAAAGTGTCAAGCCTTGTCACAGTATCTATGCACCCCGCAGAAGATGTACAGATCATCCTTATCGTATCTACACCTCTGCGCCAGTAAGTATGTGAAGAAGAAACTCCGGTGCCAGCTGTGCCATCACCGTACAGCCAGCGTACACTCGTTCCGGATGGCACTGTGCCCGTAAACGTAATGGTAGTAGGTGGCGGGCACGGATTTGTTGGTGAAATGCTGAAACTGGCTGCTGGGCCCGGTACAATGGTTATTGGATAGGTAACGGTATCATAACAGTGGCCATCATAAACTATCAGCCGTACATTATATGTACCTGGTGTAGTATAGAAATGGTACCCTGTATCGGTGATGCCGGTACTCAGGTCTCCATAATCCCAACTGCTTCTGGTATGAGTAGTACTCGTGTTCGGAAACATTACCCAGCTGTTTACGCAAGCTGTCAGCGGATGAATGAAATTTGCATGCAGTGAACCTACGCCTATGTAACCCGGCAGCACCAGGCTGTCTGTACATCCATGCCCATCGGTCACTTTCAGTGTAACTGTGTACGAACCCGGGAGCGAGTAAGTATGTGTGGGGCTGGTAGCTGTTGTGGTTGGGCTCCCGTCTCCGAACCGCCATACATAGCTGAACGGGCCAAATCCGGTCGTCATATTCGTAAATACTGCATTTCCCGGAGGTGCACAGAAATAGGTTGTTGCAGCTGATAAATATACGGCAGCAGGTGTATATACTTCAATATAGGAAACTTTTGTGAGTGATGCCACACAACCATCTGCATTGGTTACTGACAATGTAACATTATAAAAACCCGAAGCCGTGTATGTATGCGTGATAGTAGATCCGGTACCCGAAAACCCATCGCCAAAATTCCAAGTGCAGGTGACAGGCCCGGGAACGCCCCCAAATGATGAACTTGTGAATGTAACTGAGGAGCCCGGACAAATTGTGGTATCACTTGCAGTGAAAGAAACTGTTGGTGATGGGTAAACAGTTATAGTCATGGTCCTTGTACTCGTGCTGCCCCCGTTATGTGCTGTGAGCCTCACGGTATATGTAGTGCCGGGGGTAAGGTACGTACCCGATGGGTCAGTAAGGTGTATAGTTCCTGTTCCGTTGCCCAGGTCCCAGTCATAGGTTGTCCCCGCAGACGGGGTAGTGGTATTGTGGAAATGAACAACCAGAGGAGCGCAACCTGCGGTCGCATCGGCAGTGAAATTTGCAGACAATTGCCCTTTGGCCGTAAAGGCACCCAGGCAAATGAAGATAATTATTAAGAACTTGTGGGTAAATAGTTTCATAAGCCTGCATTTTATACACACCTCAAATATGTGTGAACTTTAAAGTTAATAAATCTTTGTTAAAAGACAACTTATTCCTACAAATTAGTTGGTTTTGTTTAAATATATTTTATTCAAACTATTAAATAATAAACATTCCATTTCACCCATTTTCCCTTCGTTAACGAATCAATCGTAACGTGGTTGAAAATTTCATAATGCATCCCCGGATTTTATCCTTCAAATGGTTTTGAATATCTTTACAGCATTATGCCATCCCTACAGGAACAGATTCAGGAATATCAATTAGAAATTAACAGTTTCAAACCGGAAAATGCAGCGGATCTGGAAAATTTCCGAATCCGTTTTCTCGGTACAAAGGGAATTGTGAAGTCGCTTTCTGCTGAGATGAAAAATGTTCCTGCTGATCAGCGAAAAGAAGCCGGACAGCAGCTCAATGCCTTCAAACAACTGGCTGAAGGGAAATATAGTGAATTTGCAGATTTACATGCTGATGCTGCAGGCAAAGGGCCGGCAATAGATATCAGTTTACCGGCGGCTCCATTGCCTCTGGGTACAAGGCACCCGCTGCGTATTGTTGAAAACCAGATCATCTCTATTTTTGAAAAGATAGGGTTTACCGTAGCTTCAGGCCCTGAAATCGAAGACGATTGGCATAATTTCAACTCCCTGAATATGCCTGCCGATCATCCGGCACGAGATATGCAGGACACTTTTTATGTATCCCAGAACCCTGATTGGGTGCTGCGCACACATACATCTTCTACTCAGGCCAGAATTTTAGAAACACAACCTTTGCCGGTGCGTGTTATCTGCCCTGGCAGGGTGTACCGCAACGAGACAATTTCTGCACGTGCACACTGCTTTTTTCATCAGTGCGAAGGGCTGTATGTAGATAAAGACGTTTCCTTTGCCGACCTGAAACAAACATTGTACTACTTCGTTACTGAATTATTCGGAGAGGGTACTAAAGTCCGTTTCCGCCCGTCATATTTCCCGTTCACAGAGCCAAGCGCTGAGATGGACATCTCCTGTACGGTTTGCGGTGGCAGTGGCTGCAGCTTGTGCAAGCATACCGGCTGGGTAGAAATACTTGGCTGTGGCATGGTACACCCCAACATGCTCCGCAATTTCAATATTGACCCCGAAGTATACACAGGCTTTGCTTTCGGCCTCGGCGTAGAGCGTATCACACAAATCAAGTTTGCTGTAAACGACCTGAGGTTGTACTCACAGAATGATGTGCGCTTCCTGCGGCAGTTTCAATCGTTGTAACCACGAAGCAACCTTATCAGTTAACAGTATCAGGCTGCTTATGTTTCATTGACTCCTTTTACACTTTTGCTTACCAGAACAAGCATGTACACATGTTATGTGCCTACGTTGAAAACTGACGAGAATCACCCAGCCATCAGCTATATTTATACGGCAATAACCCTCCCGAGAAACGGTTTTTCGTACATTTGCCCCTGACTATTTTGCTGGGCTGTGTTGGCTCAGTTTTCACCAAATCTGATTTTTTTATGGAGATCAAACAATTGTACACCGGCTGCCTCAGCGAAGCCGCTTACTTCATTGCCAGCGAAGGCGAGGCCGCTATCATAGATCCGCTGCGCGATACTGATGTTTATGTACAAATGGCCGCTGAAAGAGGGGTTAAGATTAAGTACATTTTTGAAACTCACTTCCATGCCGATTTCGTAAGTGGCCATATTGACCTGTCTAAGAAAACAGGTGCAACCATCGTTTACGGCCCCAATACAAATGCTTCGTACAAAGTATACGTAGCCAAAGATGGTGAAGATTTTACTATTGGCAAACTGAAGATGACGGTATTGCACACACCCGGCCATACCTTAGAGAGCAGCTGCTTTCTGCTGCACGATGAAGCCGGTGTGCCTAACTGTGTCTTCACTGGCGATACGCTGTTTGTAGGCGATGTTGGCCGCCCCGACCTTTTCAGCGGCAATCTTTCGAAAGAAGAACTTGCTGGCATGATGTACGATAGCCTGAATGCTAAAATAAAACCACTCGACGATAGTATTATTGTTTATCCCGGACATGGGCCCGGATCTTCATGCGGTAAAAACCTGGGCCCGGAAACCTTCAGCACAATGGGTGCACAAAGAGCAACCAACTATGCACTGAAGGACATGTCCAAAGATGATTTTATCAAAGCGGTTACTACCGGCCTGAATGCACCTCCTGCTTATTTTCCGTTAAACGCCCGCATAAACAAGGAAGGGTATGAAAGCATGGATGAGGTATACTCAAAAGGTATGCGGGCTTTGTCTGTAGCCCAGTTCAAGGAAAAAATGAAAGAAGATACCTGGATACTGGATACCAGGCAATCTACCGTTTTTACACAGGGCTTTGTGCCGGGTTCGTTCAGCATTGGCCTTGATGGCCGTTTTGCAGAGTGGGCAGGAAGTTTGCTTCCGCTCAATCAGGCTCTGATACTGGTTACAGATGCAGGCAAAGAAAAAGAGAGCATCACCAGGCTGGCAAGGGTAGGTATAGACAATGTGCAGGGTTATCTGGACGGCGGATATGAAGCATGGGTTGCTGCCGGCGAACAGATTGATATGATTATTGACATAGAGCCCGATGAATTTGCAATGGATTTACCTCATGATGACCTGCTCGAAGTTATTGATGTGCGCAAACCGGCAGAGTTTGAAGCAGGCCATGTAAAAGGTGCCGTTAACGTGCCGCTGGACAGCCTGAAAGACCCTGTAAATGTTGCAATGATCAGCGATGAGCACAATTTGTATGTGCATTGTGCAGGTGGCTACCGCTCTGTGATTGCAGCATCTATCCTCAAGCACCACGGTTATCATAACCTCCGTAATGTGCTGTGCGGCTATGGTAAAATAAAAGAACAAAAAGGCGTGCAGCTGGTTTTACCAGATAAAGTAGGCGCTTAATAAAACTATAAATAGCGAAGGGGTGTGTTTGATCAAACACACCCCTTCGCTATTATTTACATGCCGTTGGGTTTCGCACAGTACCTTCTTTATCTTGCTTTCCCCAGCCATGGTTCAGGATTTATGCTCACGGTTTTCTTGCCTCCTTTCCAGATACCGAATTTCACAGTTGGCTCACCCTCTGTGTTGGGGGCTACAATACCTATCTGCTGGCGTGCCGTTACATGCTCATCTTTTTTCACAGATGCGCTTTTCAGGTTGTTATAGATAGTGAAGTAGTTACCGTGCTTGATGATTACCATCATATTGTCAGCAATAAAACTCACACTGGTTACAGTACCCTCAAACACCGCCCTAACAGGTGCCTCAGGTAATGTCTGTATGTCTACACCATTGTTGTCAATCATCACCTGTTTCTCAACCGGATGCGGGTGTACACCAAAATGGTCGGAAATAAAACCCTTGTCCACCGGCCAGTAGAGCTTACCCCTGTTGCCTTCAAAATTGGCTGCCAGTGCAATCTCTGTTGGGGTGGAGAGCAGAGGCTGAATCTCTGCTTTAGGTGCCTTAATTCTGGGTGCCACTCTCGGTGGTTCAGGCCCTTCCGGTTCACCCGGCTTCACAGTTTTTACAGGCACTGTCGTTTTGGCCAGTTCCGCTTCTTTTTTCTTTTCTGCTTCTTCAGCTTCTTTTGTCGCTTTCTTTATCTCACGTTCTATGATGTCGTTGATAGCCTTATTCACCCGCTTGGCCACCATCCTGTTCTTCTCAATGTTTTTAAGTAGTTCACTTTCTTTGCCTTTCAGGTCTTGTATTACCCTGTTGGTATGGTCAGTTTCTTCTATCAGTACTTTCTTTTGTTCTACCTCAGTATTCAGCAGTTTGTCTTTCTCCTGCTTCTCAGTGTTCAGTACGCCTATTTTATGCTGTAGCTGGTTTTGGGTAGACCTGATCTGGTCTACCTGAGCCTTTCTGAAATCCCTGAATTTTTTCAGGTACTTCATCCTCCGCATCGCATCATTAAAATCTCTCGATGAGAACAGGAACGCTATCATATCATAAGAGCTCCTGGTGGCATAAGAATAACGGATAGATTGCGCATACCTGATACGCAGTTGTTCCAGCTTCAGTTTCAGATTACCTACTTCTTTCGATGAATTCCTGATAGTATTATCAATATCACTCATTTCATCATTGATATTGCTGATCAGCCGCTGGCGCAGCGCCAGTTTATTTTGCAGGTCTCTCAGCTGACTGAGGGTTGATTTTTTGTCATTTTTAATCGCCTCCAGCCTGCGCTCAGTTTCAGCAATATCGTCCTGTATCTCCTTGCGTTTGGCCATCAGCTCTTCCTTGGTCATGGAATACTGCGTTGTTTGCTTCTGGCCTATAGCAGAAACAGACAAAAGAAGGCATATTATAAGTAAGTATCTACGCATCAGAAATCCTGGAGTGAAACAAAAATAACTAATTATTACCGGTCATTGCGCCCTTTTGGCACTTTTATAACGTTTTTACAGTCTTTTTCCATAAAATCTGTGCCGTTAGTTTTTTTATTGGCTAACCTTTGTTTTCTTTTGCTCCAAAGTTATTCCTATGCTATACTCAATGACAGGGTTTGGAAGGGCTGAAGCCGTAGTAAACGGCCGCCAGGTGGTAGTGGAAATGAAAGCCCTGAACGGCAAGCAGTTTGATATTTCCACCAAGTTGCCCCCAATTCTCCGCTCCTACGAACTCGATATCCGCAATATGCTCAACGGCATCCTGCAGCGCGGTACCATTGACCTTACAGTAAGTGTGCGGCAGGAAGGTGCATCAAAGCCTATGGTGATCAATACCGACCTTGCTCTTTTTTACTACCAGGGTATGAAACAGATATCTGAGCAGACCGGTTTGCCCCAGGAGAATATTATCTCTACCCTTATGCGTATGCCCGAAGTAGTAACACCTGATACTGATGTACTGCCGGATAAGGAATGGGAGCTTGTAAAAAAGGTAATAGAAGATGCTGCTGCCCAGCTCATGCAGCACCGCCTGCACGAGGGCGAGGCATTGCTCAGGGATATAAGGCTGCGCATAGGCAATATAGAATCATTGCATGAGAAAATACACCCGCTGGAGCCCGAAAGGATGATCCGTATCCGTGCCCGCATCACTCAGTGGCTGGAAGATGTTGCTGTAAAAGACAAAATAGATCCTAACCGCTTTGAGCAGGAAATGATCTACTATCTGGAACGCATGGATTTTTCAGAAGAAAAAACACGCCTCAGCCAGCACTGCGACTACTTTAACAGTACCATCAACGAAAATGATGCTGCTATTGGCCGAAAACTCAATTTTATACTGCAGGAAATTGGCCGCGAGATCAATACGCTGGGTTCCAAAGCCAATCATGCAGAGATTCAGCAGATTGTCATCAACATGAAAGATGAACTGGAGAAAGCCAAAGAACAGATTCTGAATATTCTGTAAATATTGCTTTAACCAGAACAGAAAATCTGATAACAATAAATCGGGCTTTTAATTCTTAATTTTGACCAAAAAATAAAGAGCAGAACCCCACATGCGCACATTCAGGATATTCCTTTTGCCTTTTGTCTTTCTTTGCCTCGTGGCAGGCTGCATGCCTGCGCCTTTTTTCCATAAAGAAGAGGCTGTGCCACAGGACGCATGGGCATACAACTGGAAACCTTCCTTCACTTTTGAAATAACCGATACTACAAAAGCATACCAGCCTTATTTTCTCATCCGCCACACCCAGGCTTATCCATACTGCAACCTGTGGATGTGGGTATACATTAAAACACCGGGTGATACCGTTGTTAAGAAACAACGCATCAACATCACTCTGGCAGATGAAACCGGCAAATGGCTTGGCCGTGGTATGGGCGAGATATATGAGCAGCAAATGCCTTTCACCTTCAGCGATTCGGTTCAGATCAATAAACCAGGCACCTATTCTGTTTCGTTTGAACAGAATATGCGCATCAACCCCCTGCCCGATGTGCTCAACGTGGGCCTCCGGGTAGAACAAACCCCTTTGCACCGCTAAAAGATGAACAAATGAAGGTTTTCTCCTATTTCCATATTTTCGGATTTCCATATTAAGCTATGCGCTTCTTTACAACCGTCCATATCTTTCTGCTGGTATACATTGTTGCCGCATTGGTGTGGTGGGGATTGAGCCTTGAAAAACAAAACAAGCAGCTATACGACCAGCAGCTTTCCATACTCAAAATTCAGGTCGACAGCATGCAGCAGCCTGAAAACTACCGGCAGCAGCTCGATGCACTAAATCATACCCGTTCTTTGCGCTCCAGCCAGTATATAGGTGAGGGTGCCACTTTCCTCATTGTTATTCTTATAGGTGCGGTAGTAGTTTATACTTCCTTTGCCCGGCGTATGTTGTTGTCCAGACAACAAAATAACTTCATGCTCTCTGTAACCCATGAGCTCAAGACGCCTATAGCGGCCATGAAACTCAATCTGCAGACCCTTGAAAAACACAAGCTGGATGAAGACAAAAAACGGCAACTCATTAATCGTTGCATCCTTGAATCTGACCGCCTCAATGACCTTGCCAACAATATGCTCTTTGCTTCGCAGCTGGAAAGCCGGCAGTACAAACTCACCAGAGAAGAAATCGATCTGTCTGAACTGGTGCAGGATGCAGTAACGGAATTTGCAGGCAGATATCCCCGCACTTTCAGTCAGGATATAACAGATGGCTGCACTATTGTGGGCGACAGCATGATGCTGCGCATGGCCGTTAATAATCTTATTGAAAATGCAGTAAAATATTCTCCGTCACCAGCCCCGATTGATATCACCCTGGCCAGAAGCAATTCAGAATCTGTAATCAGAGTAACTGATCAGGGTGCCGGCGTACCCGACAGCGAAAAGAAAAAAATATTCAACAAATTCTACCGGGCCGGTAACGAAGAAACCCGCAGGGCCAAAGGCACAGGGCTGGGCCTGTACATCACAAGCAAGATAGTCAGTCAGCACAAAGGGCGCATTATCGTTAAAGATAACACGCCCTCCGGTTCTATTTTCGAAATTACTTTACCTCTCTGATCTTTCCTGCTACCGGTACCACATTAATCATCAAATTACCGGTTGCGCACATTATTATGGCACTTCCACTACATTCAGAATATCATTGATGATCTGTTCTGTTGTGATGTTTTCGGCCTCAGCTTCATAGGTCAGCCCTATCCTGTGGCGCATCACATCGTGGCATATAGCACGAACATCTTCAGGTATCACATAGCCCCTGCGTTTGATAAAGGCATATGCCTTGGCCGCCAGAGCCAGATTAATGCTGGCCCTCGGTGATCCGCCGTAGCTGATATATGGTTTCAGTTTCGCCAGTTTGTATTCCTCCGGAAAACGGGTAGCAAAAACAATATCCAGAATGTACTGCTCTATCTTTTCATCCATGTATACTTCGCGTACCATTTTGCGGGCGCGCAGTATATCTTCGGTACTTACTACCGGGTTTACCTTCACCATACCTTCAGGATTCAGGTTGGTACGGATGATGTTACGCTCCTCTTCTTTCTTCGGATACGTGATCACTATCTTCAGCATAAACCTGTCTACCTGGGCTTCAGGCAGTTCATAGGTTCCCTCCTGCTCTATCGGGTTTTGTGTGGCCAGTACCAGAAAAGGTTCTTCCAGTTTGTAAGTATTGTCACCTATGGTTACCTGCCTTTCCTGCATAGCCTCCAGCAGCGCACTCTGCACTTTGGCAGGCGCACGGTTAATCTCATCGGCCAGAATAAAGTTGGCAAATATGGGTCCCTTACGCACTGCAAATTCATGAGCCTGTGGATTGTACACCATAGTACCCAGTACGTCGGCGGGCAGCAGGTCGGGCGTAAACTGTATACGTGCAAACCTCGCTTTGATTGCTGATGCCAGTGATTTGATCGCCAATGTCTTTGCCAGACCGGGCACACCTTCCAGTAATACATGGCCATTCGCCAACAAGCCTACCATAAGGCGCTCCACCATTACCTTCTGGCCTACCACTGCTTTATTAAGCTCCATATTCAGTAGCTCTATAAATGCACTCTGCTGATGTATCCGTTCATTGAGTTCTCTAATGTCTGCTGATGAGGATATTTCCATAATTCAATAATTATTTTGGTCCTTGAATACTGTAATGAATGTGCATCAAAAATAGTCAGGTATAATCAAAAAAAGCTAACCTGTCAGTAGTTTTAACTTTTTTTAAAATCGTCTGAATCATCCGGTATTGCATCACTGCCGCATTGCCGGCAATTACAGTTTCATCAAAAAAAAGAATAGGAATCACGCCTGCTACTATCTACTTTTGACTTTCTATTCAGAAAAATGGAAAATTTTGATCAAAATTGGCTGAATACCGAATTGTTGTTAAAAGAGCGCTTCGGTAAAATACCTGATATGGAAGGAATCCTTTTCCTGATCGGCGTAAATGAACTTGGCCGTTTGCCACGCAAAAAATTCTCTAAAGAGCAGAAGCAAGATCTGATGCATATTGCGGTATGTACCTTGCTGTGTCAGCTTGGCTATTACGAGTATGTGGGTCGGGATGAAGAGAACTGGCCCCATTTCAATGAGCTCAAGCACGTTCCGACAACCGGTATTAAAGATCAGGAGCGGATGCTGAAGGAATGTATCATCCGTTATTTCGAATAATCACACTGCTTTCACATCGGCATAATTTCCCATCGTATTGATACCAAAAAAATCAGGAGCCATATGGCTCCTGAAAAATATTTTCTTGTATGTTTTGTCGAGTAACTGACTCTAACTCTGCAAAAGAGTGCAGAAATATGACTATTGTTTTGTAAACTTCTTAGTCACAACTACATTTCCCTGTGAGTTAAGCAACCTTACAAAGTAAATGCCCGATGGCATGCTTTCCAGATTCAGGTTTGCACTTGATTCATTTACATGATACACAGCCATAACCTTACCGATTATGTTGTATACAGCGATGTTTTTAATATCCGGTACACCTTCGTAAACTACATTCAACTCTTCCTTAGCAGGGTTAGGATACATTAAAAGATCACTTGCAGATGTAGCTACATTGTTTACTCCAACGTTTTGCCTATTGAATATGATCGTCAAATTCCTTGTGTAATTTCCGCTGCCCTGATCCACCATATTTATAGTGATGTAATAACGTGTTCCGGTAGAGGTAACTGTTGTGAGGTCGATACCAACACTGAATAATTCAGTGCTGTCGTGTGCGGCATTAGAATGGTACACAGGCGTATATGAAGGACCGGAGCTAGTAGCTATATTCCACAAAAGTGGGCTAGGACGGCAATTGTCTCTGTCGCATATCTGCAAAGAATTTAACCAGTCTGCCGGCAAATTGCACGCTACAACTTTCCATTTGATAGTGAGGTTATTGCCGGTTATGTTTTTTATGTTTGAGTACACCGTATACGGTCCACCAAGAGCCGGGGTTATTACTGTATCAGTTGGATCTGAAGGTATTGTGAAGGTTTGTGCTTTTAGCATAAAGCCGGAAAACAAACTCGCCGCACTAAACAACAAGAATAAAATCTTTTTCATGTGTGTAACTTTACTACTGCAAATTAATTGTTTTTACCTTACAAGCCAAAAATAATATGTTAAAAGAGGCATGATATTATTCCTCCTGAGCTAAGGGTAAATAACGTCATGCCTCTTTCAATTTGTTTGTTTGACAGTCTTGGGGGCCTCTTTTGCGTGCTTTTAAACCGTTCTGCAACGCTGTCATTTATTTACCGGCGGTATGCAAATTCAAAAGTACCCAGATAACTTCAGTGTTATCGCAATACTCAGCAGGTAATTATTCCTTCGTAAACTTCCTGGTTACTATCACACCGCCTTTTGAATCAAAAAGGCGTAAAAAGT
>OMJB01000109.1 GCA_900299255.1 Sphingobacteriales bacterium | reverse complement strand
TGAATCTGCCTGTAGGTACAGATCAGGCATACACCAACCAGGTAATGAAGCAGCTGGAAACAAGGGTTAATAAAGTGCTGGAAATAGACCCTGAAAAAGGCAAGACCAATCCGCTGGTGCAGTCTGTCATATCTAACGTAACTGTTAATGCGGTAGACCCCGGAAGTGGTGAGGTGGGTGACTTCCCCAACAAGGGCAGGATCACCGTTGCTTTTGTTGAGTTTGCAGCAAGAAACGGTAAGTCTACCTGGGACTATATGAACAAGATCAGGGAAGCAGTTAAGAACGTACCGGGTGCCGAAGTAACAGTTGATAAGGAAAGTGGGGGGCCACCGCAGCAGAAGCCTATATCAATCGAGATTACCGGCGACAATCTGGATTCACTTATCTCGACTTCTGAGCAGTTGAAGAAATACCTGGAGGACAAACAGATAGCAGGCGTTGAAAAACTGCGCAGCGATTTTCAGGCCAACAAACCGGAAATTTCGTTTGACCTCGACAGGGAGCGTATGGATCATGAAGGTATTACCACATCTGCTGTAGCTTACAATCTGCGAACTGCCATTTTTGGCACTGAGGTTTCCCGGTTCCGTGATGCAAACGACGACTACCCGATTTATGTAAGGCTGGGCAAGGAGCAGAGAAAAGATGTAGACGCGCTGCGCAATATGCCCATACTTTACCGCGATATGGGAATGGGTGGTATGATCCGCCAGGTGCCGGTGAGTGCTTTTGCCGATGTGCGGTACACGAATACCTACGGAGGTATCAAGCGTAAAGACCAGAAACGTATCATTATTCTGTCATCCAATCTGGCCACCGCCTATATAGACAAGGGTAACGACGTAGTTGCGGCAGTACAAGCAGAGATAGACAAGTTCCACAGCCCATCTGGTGTGAATATCAGAATGGCCGGCGATCAGGAAGACCAGAAAGAAACGGGTTCGTTCCTGGGTATGGCAATGCTTATTTCTATGGGCCTTATCTTCCTGATACTGGTGCTACAGTTCAATTCATTCAGCCGCACGCTGATTATTATGAGCGAAATTCTGTTCAGTGTAATAGGTGTGTTCATTGGTTACGCAATTGGCAGCAATACGTTCTCTATGGTTATGAGCGGTATCGGTATCGTAGCACTTGCGGGCATTGTGGTAAGAAACGGTATTCTGCTGGTTGAGTTTATGGACCTGATGCTTAAGGAAGGCATGACGCCGTATGACGCAATTGTAGAGTCTGGCCGTACGAGAATGACGCCGGTATTACTTACCGCTACGGCTGCCATCCTGGGCCTGATTCCGCTGGCTGTTGGTATGAATGTTGATTTCTATTCATTGCTCTCAACAGGTAATCCACATATTTATTTCGGTGGTGATAATACTGCGTTCTGGGCGCCTCTTGCCTGGACAATGATCTATGGTTTGACATTTGCAACTTTCCTCACACTTATCGTGGTTCCGGTAATGTGCCTGCTGAGTTTCAAATTCAAAGCATGGGTAAAGAAAGTATCAGGGGGTACAAGTATATAAGGTACTGCAAGGAAGGGCCTCGGTATTACCGGCCCTTCCTTTTTTTTTGCCCCTAAACGGGTTTTTAAAGCGCAATACATACAATTTGCAGATAATATTGATTAATATAAGCCACTTTTTTTGATTTATTTTTGTTCACCTCAACTTTTTTCTTACCTTTGCACTCCCTTGAAAAAGGGTAAAACACAATTTTATGAAACGTACATATCAACCACATAGCCGTAGCCGTAAATCAGTTCATGGATTCCGCAAGCGTATGGAATCGGCAAATGGCCGTAAAGTATTAGCTTCCCGTCGCGCTAAAGGCCGCCACAGGCTTACAGTATCAGACGTAAGGCCGCTTAAGTAATTTTTTAAAATCTGACTGCCATTCGTAATACTTTCAAAGTATATGAGCGGCTCAAGCGAGAGCAGCATATTGATACGCTTTTCCGGACAGGGAAAGCGTTTTCTGTTTTTCCCATACGTATCATCAGCCTGCTCACCGACCGCAAAGAAACCGACCTTTCCCCTGTTCTGGCGGGCTTCTCGGTACCCAAAAAGAAATTCGCCAGCTCTGTAAAGCGCCACCGCATCCGCCGGCTGATGACTGAGGTGTGGCGCCTCAATAAAGCCGGGCTTTACCCATACATACCCTCCGGAAAACAGCTGCATATCTTTTTTATCTTTACCGATGCTACCATGCCACAATACGAGCTTGTAAGGCAGTGTATGACATCTGGCATAGACCGTTTAAAACAAAATTGTACATCCGGTCATTCTAACCCCGATCCTAAAGGCTAGTTGCTATGCGCAGGTTCCTCTCATTTATTTTTATCGGGCTCATCAAAGTGTATCAGGGAGCTATCTCTCCCTTTCTGGGTGCCAAATGCCGCTATAATCCCAGCTGTAGCGCATATGGTGTAGAAGCCATAACCAAATACGGGCCATTTAAAGGTGGCTGGCTGGCATTAAAGCGCATCCTCTCCTGCAATCCCTGGGGCGGGCATGGGTATGACCCTGTGCCGTGAGATGTGCGTCTCTATTATTCGTTTCCTCTATAAGCTGATTTGCTTTAAATTACCCGGATAGCCGCGTGGCTCTTTTTCTTTCCTTACCGATGTGCTCAATTCAACGGCTATCCCTGCGGTATGCAGCCTCATGTTTCACAATCACAAATGAGCATTCTCCCCTGTTAATCTAATGCTGTACCTGGCTGCTGGCACCACCATTTTTCTGATTTCCGTGTAAAAAATATCGGATCAGGACTACCATCAAAAGTTAACAAAATTATCGTGCCAATATGTTAACGCTTGGCAAATATTAATTGTTATCTGTTTGTTAACAAAATTATTTTAGATAAAATTATTTATTGGTTGCATGTTTATTTTGCTTTAGTAAAGGGAATTTCTTTATGCATAGAAGTAGCAAAATTAATGCAATTACGTTAATCAAAAAATAATTTAAAGTGTTGTAATTCAATGATATAAAAGTATAAAAATAAAATTTGTGTAAAGCTAGGACTTGCTTTATTTTCTGCCGGCTTTAGGGCGCTATCAATTACCTCAAGTCACTATTTTCTCTTCAAAACAAATATTTGTTCTGAATGTTATTTGTTAATCATTAACAATATTGTAAAAATTGTGTTTAGATTTGACCCGATTATTACAACGGAACCTACCTCTCCCTACCCATTTTTATCTGCAATGCTCAATAACATAAAAACAAAGAGAATCGATGAAACGGGATACAGGACATACAATACGCACCAGGCCAATACCGGCCTTTCAGGTTAATAAGGGTCACGCAAATTTCTTATACCGGACAGAGAAACCGGAAGCGTGTGATAAACATGCTACAGGTACACTACAAATATTTTTTAATCAGCACTATACAATTCCCACCTGGTCATTTACCCTCATCAAAGTAAAGAAGCGAAGAGTTGCCGGGCCTCTGGGTTAAGGGGCATCGGGCCTGGTGAGACTTATAAACAACCGGTTAGGCCTTTTTTAAAAAGTCTTCAACACTAACTGATTCTGCAACAGAACGAAAACATTCTAATTGAATTATCTGGGACATCACATTTCATTAAAATTCAAATTTCAAACACAATGAAAAATCTACCTAATGTGCTTCATTCTGCTATTAACAAACTGAAGCACCATACCACATTCCACACTACGGTCATGCCGGTGTTAATATTTGTTCTATTGATAATGACGTATACTAATACAGGTGCAAAAACATTTTTACCCACCTGCACTAATCCTACAATTACTGCCACCACTACAGGTTATGCCTGCGGATTTGGTTCGGTAACCATGACAGCAACAGCAAGCGCAGGTACCATCAACTGGTACGCATCCGCTACTGGCGGAACATCGCTGCACACCGGTACCTCATATACCGCAACGGCACTCACCACTTCCACAACGTTTTACGTGGATGCCAGCGACAACGGATGCGTGACACCTACCAGAACTGCAATTATTGCAGGTGTAAAATCAAAGCCTACAGCAATTGAAACGCTTACACCTAGTCCGGCATGTGTAGGAAAAACACTTACACTGACTGTTACACCATCGGGCGGGTTGCCACCTTACAGTTATGGCTGGTCGGGCCCTGATGGATTTGCAACCACATCTACTGGTACAACGGTTACCACGCCTCCACTAACAATAGATGGAGCCGGATTTTATAATGTTACAGTTACTGACAGTAACGGGTGTACTGGCACGGGTACTGCCCTGGTATCGGTATATTCAAATCCTACACTGAGTGTAGTTGCTACTCCAAATCCGGTTTGCCTGGGCAATACGCTCTCGCTCACATCCGGTTTTAACAGTGGTGGCAGCGGTGTGGTTACTTATGTATGGACGGGCCCTAATGGTTTTACAGGCACCACAGAGAACTGCGCATTAGATAATGTAACAACAGGTGTTGCCGGTACATACAGTGTTACTGTTACCGACAATCATGGATGTATGGGCAGTGGAAATACCGGAAGCGTAAGCGTAATCACCAACAACGCCGATGTATCGGTAACCAGCAATACAAGTGTATGTTCCGGTTCATCTACAACGCTTACTGCCTCAGGCTGTACTACATACAACTGGAATCCCGGAACCGGAATTTCGCCCACAACCGGATCTACGGTAACAGCGAATCCATCAGCCACTACCACCTATACAGTAACAGGTTTTGTAGGAAACTGCAGCAAGAAAGCAACTGTTACAGTATCCGTGCTGCCAACATATTCTGTAACAGCATCGGCAGGTTCTAATGGTACTATATCTAGCCCCGGGACAACGAATGTATGTTCCGGCTCCACAATGACCTATACAGTTACACCCACTTCAGGATATCATATCGTTGATGTGCAGGTTGATGGTACCAGCATTGGCAACACACCACCGTTTGTTGTTACTAACGTAACGACCACACATACAGTAACTGCAACATTCGCCGCAGACTGCACAGCTCCCACAATTAGTTGTGCGGGTAATGTAAGTCAGTCTGCTGCGGCTGGGGCATGTAGTGCTACAGTTACTTATACTGCAGCCTCAGCCACCGGTACATCTCCTGAAATTACCTACTCAAAAGCGTCAGGTTCAACTTTCAATGTCGGTGTCACTACTGTCACAGCTACTGCGGCCAATAGCTGCTGAAGCGCCAGTTGTGATTTCACTGTAACGGTTACCCCGAATTCGCTAAGCCTGTCTGAAAGCCACACCAATGTTTCTTGTCATGGGGGCAGCAACGGTGCTGTAACAACAACGGTTTCCGGAGGTACAGGTTCCTATTCCTATTCATGGACAGGTGGGGCATCCGGAGCCAATCCAACAGGGCTTTCGGCGGGCGTTTACACAGTTACGGTAACTGACAACGGATGCAGTGATGTAAGCCCTGTAACAGCGGTTGTTACTATAACGGAGCCAGATACACTGGCAATAACTTCAGTAACACCTTACAATGTTTCCTGCAATTCGGCCAATGGCGGTGAGCATGCCGATGGTAGTATCACTACTACAGTAACTGGTGGTACGGGCGCCTATTCATTTTCCTGGACAGGTGGCGCAACGGTAGACAATCCGAATGGCCTGACTGCCGGAACATACAGTGTAACAGTTACCGACGAAAACGGATGTACTGCAACCGGTTCGGCAACTGTTGGCGCACCATCAGCTATGAATGTCACCTCATCAGTTACTAATGTAACCTGTAACGGAGGTAATAATGGGAGTATCACTATTGCTGCTACCGGTGGTACTTCAGGTTATAGCGGCACCGGTACCTTTGGAACGCTGGCTTCCGGTTCCTACACTTATACAGTAACGGATGCCAATGGTTGTTCGTCTTCTGTTTCATCAACAGTTACAGAACCTGCTGCGTTGGCTATAACTTCAATTACAGCAACCGGAGTTTCCTGCAATGCAGCAAATGGCGGCGATCAAGCAAATGGCAGTATCACAACCTCAGTAACAGGAGGCACAGGCACATACTCATACGCATGGACCGGCGGAGCCTCGGGAGCAAATCCAACCGGGCTCGTTGCAGGTACTTACAGTGTAACAGTGTCTGACGCAAACAATTGTTCTGTAACCAGTTCTGTATCTGTAGCTGCACCTGCCGCACTCACTGCTGCAGCATCAGTTACAAATGTTACATGCCACGGAGGCAATAATGGATCAGTTGTAGTATCTGCTTCGGGTGGTACTGGCGGCTATACCGGTACAGGCAGTTATAGCTCGCTCACAGCAGGTGATTATACATACACTGTAACTGACGCCCACGGGTGTACAGCATCGGTTTCACCGACAGTTACGGATCCAGCTGCTCTGGCCGTTACAACTACCGCAACAGGCGTATCGTGCAATACAGCAAACGGCGGCAATCATACAAACGGCAGTATCGCTACATCGGTTACCGGTGGAACAGGCTCCTACTCCTATTCGTGGTTGGGCGGGGCTTCAGGTGCCAATCCGTCAGCACTGAGTGCCGGCACCTATACTGTAACAGTAACAGACGCAGCTAATTGCACCGTAACCGGATCTGCGACAGTTACCCAGCCGTCACAGCTAAGCGCTACCTTGACGGCTACAAATGTATCCTGCAACAGTGCTAACGGTGGCAGCAGCAGCAATGGTGCGGTTTCTTCATCTGTTTCGGGGGGTACAGGTAGTTATACTTACGCATGGAGCAATGGCGGGGCTGGTTCAGGAATATCCAACATCTCAGCCGGAACATACAGTGTTACAGTAACCGATGCCAATAGCTGCACAACAGCGGCCTCAGCTTCAGTAACCCAGCCCACCGCACTGAGCATAACACTCACACCCACTAATATATCCTGCGGCAGCACATCAAACGGAAGTATTGCAGCCTCTGTAAGCGACGGTACCAGCGGTTATACCTATACATGGAGCAATGCCCAGTCAGGATCTACTAATACAGGCCTGTCGGCTGGTACTTACAGTGTTACTGTTACAGATGCGCATAGCTGCACCAAATCCGCATCGGCTTCTGTTACCACATACACTACCACAACCGTAAGTATTTCTGGCAGCACCTCTGTACTTGGCAATGTCTCTACAGTCTATACTGGGCCTTCCGGCTTGTCTTCATATTCCTGGACGGTAACAGGAGGCGACCATGTTTGTGATTCCAAATGCCATCACAATAGCGGCCATAGTTGCGGTGTGGGTTGTGACCACTACTCCGGTACATGCCCTACCGCCTGCCATCACCATAGCGGCCATTCATGTACTAATGCCCATATTGGCGATCATCATTGCAGCAAATATTGCCACCACAACAGTGCGCACACCTGCGATGCTACCTGCGACCATAACGGGCAGTCATGTTCTGCTACCTGCCACCACAACAGCGGCCATTACTGTAATCATCAGCATTGTTGCGGGCCATTTATTTCCGGGTCAGCAACAGGCTCCAGTGTCACTGTCATCAGCCCCTGCTGCGCCAATACATACACTGTTTCACTTACCGGAACCAGCTCGGGCGGTTGCACCAGCACAGCCACTCTGGCTGTAACAGTTACACCCAGTGCCACTATTACTGTTTATTCTTCGTTGTACGTTACGGGTAGCGGCAATCATCCTGGTGTTACAAAATCTGCGCTGGCTTCCACTATCAAAGTGTATAACAGGCACACTGCCGGTGCCCGAGATGGCAGCCAGAGCCACTATGCATCTGTTTGGAACAGCACCTCCGGGCAGATTACCAATGCAGTTGTCAGCAGCCCGGTTTCAGTAAACCTCGGTGGGGGGCCAGCATACCAGTATGTAATTACTGTTCCGGCATTCGGGCATTATCTGGTCGTAGGGCAGTCGGTTGTAGCTTCTACTAGGTGCGGTGGTTCAACCTGTACCATTTACACCGCAAAACGTGTAGGCGGGCATGATGATGTAGATGCAGATGACCACGACCGCGATGATGATGATGAGTCAGTAATCGGTTCATGTAACAATTCTGTTACCCGCTTCCATGCAGTATTAAAAGACCAGACCGGCAGGTGTATAGAGGCAGATACGCATAAAGAACTGGGCTCGCTGATGCTGGTGGTATCACCTATGGCTGTCGAGTTCACTGATTCGGTTTCCTATCTCCCGGTAGTATATGAATCAGTGGAAGGAGACTGGAGCGTTTCTGTATCAGCCGACCCTCCTTATGGGTTCTATACTGATCCATCTGATGCACTTTCTACCAGTGTTACCGACAGTGTGATCAATGCTGTTCAGTTTGCAGTAATTGATACCGGCAGCGACTGGACCTTTACCAGCCTCAAGCACAGCATACAGCACAAAGGTGAGTCGCGCACTGCTTTCTCAAAACCATCTATGGTGAATTTCCGTACTAATAAACCAACGGAGATCAACATAGTGCCCAACCCTGCTGATGATCAGGTCAAGATCATTATGCCCAGGTTTGAAGGCAAGGCTACTGTATACATATATAATATGCTGGGCCTAAAAGTGGCTGAGCAGCCCATTAATGTGATCAGCGGTGCCTCTGTATCTATGGACATAGCTGCATTGCCACCCGGTGTATATCTGGTATCAGCTCAGAATTCTTCGGGCAGGGCCACCGGCAGGCTGGTGAAACAGCAGTAATAATAATTCCTGTTTTACAGAAGGGGGTGCGGTATCGCCGCACCCCCTTCTGTTTGCTGCAACGTCAAACTGTGATACAATTAATGTTTTCTGAATGAATTTGGCAATAGCATTGCCATTGAAAAATCATCAGTTCGTCAGACCACATTATTTTCTAATTTTGATTTCATGATCTATTCATTCAAAGGGTTTATTCCGGTAGTGCATCCGTCGTCGTTTGTGCATCCGCAGGCCGCTGTTACTGGTAATGTAATAATTGGCAAGGACGTATACGTGGGCCCGGGTGCCGCCATCCGTGGCGATTGGGGAGGTATTGTTATAGAAGATGGCTGCAACGTTCAGGAGAATTGCACCATTCATATGTTCCCCGGTGTTACACTCACTTTAAAAGAAGGTGCCCACATTGGCCATGGTGCCGTTATACACGGTGCCAGCATAGGCAGGAATGTACTGGTGGGCATGAACTCGGTTATTTTGGACGAAGCAGAAATAGGTGATGGCAGTATAATTGGTGCTATGACGTTTATCCCGGCTAAAACGGTGATCCCGTCACGCAGCCTGGTGGTGGGTAATCCAGGTAAGGTTATAAAAGAAGTAAGTGATGAGATGCTGGACTGGAAAACCCGGGGTACCAGGCTGTATCAGATGCTGCCTAAAGACTGCCACGATACTCTGATAGCCTGCAGCCCGCTCACCGAGCTGCCTGCAGATAGGCCGCAGCAGGAATCATTATACAGTACCTGGGAGGAAATCAAAAAAAGCCGTAGTTGAATCAGATTATTAACTGCCTGTTAATAGAAACGCCCCGAATGTTCGGGGCGTTTCTAATTAGTTCGGAAACTAAAAAATTAAGCTGCAGTTTCTTCAGAGTGAACCAGCTCATTTACGAACTTGGCAACTGCTGCGATACGTGCATGATTCAGTGCATAGTGGATAAACTTACCATCACGCTCAGTGATCACGATGTTTGCCCTGCGGAGGATAGCCAGGTGCTGTGATGCAACTGACTGCTCTAAACGCAGTTTTACATAAATGTCAGTAACGTTCATACGTTTGTTTTCTTCCAGCAACTTTACAATCTGCTGACGCAGTTTGTGGTTGATTGCCCTCAATGTCATTGCTGCATTTTTCACTGCAACGTAGTCCAACTTGATTTGATCGTTGGAACCTTCACCTTTACGAATTACCAGTGTGTTTGCTGACGCCGTCGTTTCCATTAATTAAATTTTAAAGTGTTAATTGGTTAAAAAATTCTTATTGATTCAATGCCATTAAATAAAATTATTGAATGGGAGTGCAAACATACTCAATTAAACCGATATGAAGTGTAATATTTTGGTAAAAAAAAGTTAACATAGTGTTAAATCAAAAAATTTGATTAATAAATATAGGCAATAAATAATTGATAATCAACTATTTATGAGTATAAACTTGTTTCAGATAAAATGGCTCCGCTGTGCTTAAATTTACTATGTTGCTACATCTAAATTGCTCATTCGCATAATAAACCCAAAGGCCAATATTTAAGTTTGTGCTATTATCAATTTGTAAATCAGGTATAGGTATTAAGTTGCCGGCGGCTATATCATCGGTGATAAGGATGGTAGTACCGGCATCATGAATAACATTTCTTAGGCCTTCTGCCATTATATGCTGAGGGGTAAGTATACAATTAAATTCACTGTCATACACGGCTGCAAAGTATTCTTTTTCCCGGGCCGTAAGCAGCGCTATGTACTGAGACGCTTTATGTATTCTGGAACACTGATAAGCCAGCAGCGTGAGTTTATTGTCGAGCAGCAGGGGCTTGCCCAATGCATAACAAATGCCTTTTGCAGTAGCCATTCCTATACGCAGCCCTGTATACGAACCCGGCCCAGCACACACAATTACGCCACTGAGCTGCTCCATGCTGATGCTGGCATCAGCCAGCACACCTTCTATCATCAGATTGATACTTGCAGCATGATTGCGCGTTTCACTGTTCATTCGCTGTGCCAGCAGTTTACCGCCACCGCCAACAGCTACAGTACCGGTATCAGACGAAGTGTCTATGTGTAAGAGGTAATCCATAGGGTGCAAAAGTAGTGCAATTGTCAGCTTGCTACGGTTGAATATTTGTTTACTGGCCGGGGTTATAATAGCGCACTGCCTTTTCAAAATACCGTTACTTTTGTGGCATGGAAAAGAAAATCATTCGCACAGATAACGCACCCGCCCCAATTGGGCCGTACAATCAGGCAATTCAGTTCGGCAATATGCTGTTCATATCAGGGCAGATTCCGCTAGATCCCAAAACAGGAAACCTGGTACAGGACGACATCAAAACAGAAACCCGGATGGTAATGGAAAACCTGAAAGCTATTCTCACTGAGGCAGGAATGGACTTTACAAACGTGCTCAAAACATCAATTTTCCTTATGGATATGGGCCAGTTCGGATCGGTGAACGAAGTATATGGCAGCTATTTTCCTGACTATTCACCAGCCCGTGAAACCGTGCAGGTAGCCGGATTGCCAAAGGGTGTGAACGTGGAAATAAGCATGATAGCGGGAAAATAAATTCACTTTACGGAATCAGCTGATATCTGGCTGATTCCGAATAGAAACCTACCGCAACAGGCTCAACCTTTTTTTGCTTCTTTAGCCCATGCGTCTTTCAGCGTCACGGTCCGGTTAAATATGAGTTTGTTCTCAGTACTGTCTGTGTCTACCGCAAAGTAGCCTTTGCGCATAAACTGTACCTGATCACCGGGTTTTGCCTTTGCGAGCTCAGGCTCAATGTATACCGACGGCAGCACACACAAAGAATCAGGATTAATATAATCTTTAAAATCTCCGTCTTCGTTTGATGGGTCCTCTACTCTGAACAGTCGGTCGTAAAGCCTTACTTCTGCAGTTTTGGCATGTGCTGCGCTTACCCAGTGTATGGTACCCTTTACAATCAGGCCGCTGGTATCGCTGCCGCTCTTGCTCTCGGGCAGGTAGGAGCAATGCACTTCAGTAATGTTGCCTGCATCATCTTTCCTGAACCCTTCACATTTTACAATATATGCACTCTTTAAGCGTACCATATTGCCCACCGCCAGCCTGAAGAATTTCTTGGGAGGGTTTTCCATGAAGTCCTCCCTTTCTATCCACAGCTCACCGCTGAATGGCACCGGCCTGGTGCCACCGTTAGGGTCTTCGGGGTTGTTTTCAGCCTCAAAAATATCCTCCTGCCCCGCTGGGTAATTGGTAATAACAAGTTTCACCGGATCCAGTACAGCCATCACGCGGTTGCTGGTTTTATTAAGGTGCTCACGCACGCAAAATTCCAGCAGGCCCACATCTACAATGTTCTCACGCTTGGCAATACCTACCGTATCTGAGAACTGCCTCAGTGCTGCTGCCGGGTATCCCCTGCGGCGCATGCCGCTGATCGTGGGCATACGTGGGTCGTCCCAGCCTGATACATGCTTGTCGTTAACCAGCTGCAACAGCTTTCGTTTGCTCATTACCGTATAAGTGAGGTTGCGGCGGGCAAACTCGTATTGGTGCGATGGGAAAATGCCCAGCTGCTCTATAAACCAGTTATACAATGGCCTGTGGTGTATAAATTCCAGTGTGCATATAGAGTGCGTTATCTCTTCTATGCTGTCGCTCTGGCCATGTGCATAATCATACATGGGGTAAATGCACCATTTATCTCCAGTGCGGTGGTGATGCTCGTGTTTTATACGGTACATCAGTGGGTCGCGGAGCAGAAGGTTGGGGTGTGCCATGTCTATTTTGGCACGCAGTGTTTTTTCGCCATCCTTGTATTTGCCTGCTTTCATTTCAGCAAACAACTGCAGGTTCTCTTCTACGCTCCGGTTGCGGTACGGGCTTTCCTGCCCCGGTTTTTCGAACGACCCCTTCGTGGCCGCTATTTCTTCAGCAGTGCTGTCATCAACGTAGGCAAGCCCTTTTTTAATAAGGGTAACTGCAAAGTCATATAATTTGTCGAAATAATCAGATGCGTAGTATTCTCCATTCCATTCAAAGCCAAGCCAGCGGATGTCGTTTTTTATGCTTTCTACATATTCCGTTTCTTCCGTTACCGGATTGGTATCGTCAAAACGGAGATTGCATTTGCCATTGTATTTTTTTGCCAGCCCAAAGTTCAGGCATATAGAGGTAGCATGCCCTATGTGCAGGTAGCCGTTTGGCTCCGGTGGGAAGCGGGTATGCACTCTGCCATTATTATTACCGGCCGCTATATCGTTTTCAATTATCTCTTCAAGAAAATTAAGTGATTTTTCTTCGCTCATTGTATTGTCAGTTGGGTGCAAAGGTAGCAGAATACAATTTGCTCTTAATGTCAGATGTAAAAATTTCGTCGGGAACTTTTATTTTGCCTGATTTGAGATTATTTCTATAAGTGTTCTGCCAGCTACCAAGCCAATAGGGTTGTATACATAAACAATGAACTAATAATACAAATGAGTATACTGGATGTTTTACCGGACATCATACCGCTTTTTCAAAAAATCATAACCCAAATGCTGCCCGCTTACATTTTTTAAACAATCTCTTTAACCTTGAAACCCCTTTGGAACATAGTTGGTGTGTTTGTGACCTTAACAAAATCCTGTTTGAGCCCGTTGGAAGTCTTTGTACAAATCAGAAATGCTGTATCAGCATCCAGTAAAGGGGCATGCCTATGGTAATGTTGAATGGAAAGGTAAGGCCCAGTGCCATAGGCACATACAAACCCGGATCTGCATCCGGCGCTGCCTGTTTCATTGCTGCAGGCACTGCTATATAGGATGCACTCGATGCCAGAATGGCCAGCAACAGGCGGTTGCCGGGTGCAATGGCAAAATAGTGAGAGGCCGCGATAGCCATTAGCCCGTTAATGATGGGTACTGAAATGGCGAAAACCGAAACAAACAGGCCATAGTTCTTAAACGCCCTGAATCGCCTGGCCGCCACCATGCCCATTTCTAGCAGAAATATGGCAAGAAAACCTTTGAATATATCTGTTGTAAATGGTTTTATCCCCTCGGCGCCTTTAACATCTGATATTATACCTATAATAAGGCTGCCTGTTATCATAATCACTGATCCGTTAGTAAGAGATTCATGGATAATTCCCATAAAACTGGTTTTTGCTTGTTCTGCGGTGAAACTCCTCATCAGCATTACACCAATTATTATTGCCGGTGCTTCCATCAGCACCATTGCTGCTACCATGTGCCCCCCGAAAGTCACTTTCAGGTTTTCGAGAAATAAGGTCGCAGTAAAAAATGTAACTGCACTCACCGATCCATATGTGGCGGCAATGGCACCCGCATTTTGTACCGACAGCTTTCTTTTTAGAATGTAGTATGTATAAACCGGTACAAGTGTAGCCATCGCAATGCAAAGGCACAGCGTCACTACGATCTCTTTGTTGATACCGCTGTGCGATAACTCCTGTCCGCCCTTAAATCCGATAGAAAACAGAAGATACAATGAGATAAATTTGGAAATGGATGCCGGTATCTCCAGGTCGCTTTTTAAAACTGTAGCAGTTATCCCCAGTACAAAAAATAAAAGTGTTGGATTGGTTAGGTTGTTGATCAGTAAACTATAGTTCATAATTATTTCAGGTTAACCTTATTTTTGAGTACTGCGTTTTGTTCCTTTACTTTTTCCTTGTTTTTATTCTTCAGGTCAATGAGTTTTTCTCTAAGGTCATTATCGCTTATAGCCAGCATCTCAACTGCCAGAATACCTGCATTATGAGCGCCATTTACTGCCACAGTGGCCACCGGCACATCGTTGGGCATCTGCACTATAGAGAGCAATGAATCCCAGCCATCTATTGAGTTGGATGACTTTATCGGCACCCCAATCACAGGCAGTACGGTAAGTGCTGCCATCATTCCCGGCAGGTGCGCTGCACCGCCGGCACCTGCTATTATCACTTTCAGGCCATTGCCTTCTGCATTTTTTGCATACTCAAACATCCATTCTGGACTTCGGTGTGCTGATACTACCGTAAACTCATATTCAATGCCAAACTGCTCCAGCACTCTGGCTGCGGCACTCATGATTTCTGCATCCGAGCTGCTGCCCATAATGATGCCTGCTTTAATTTTCTGCATATTCTCCTTTTAATAAGTGACGAATCATTACTGCTTTAGACAATGCCTGCTCAATATTGGAGCCTACGATGGTAACATGCCCCATTTTCCTCCCTTCTGTCCCTCCCTGTTTCCCGTACCAGTGCAGGTGTACATCATCAGTACATAGTATAGTTTTTAATGCAGCTGCAATGGTGCTTTTTCGGTACGCTGCAGGTTCCAGTATATTAATCATTACACATGCCTTGTTGAGTTTTGTGCTGCCCATCGGCAAGCCCATAATCAGCCGCATCTGTTGTTCAAATTGTGATGTTGTGTTGGCTTCAATTGTATGGTGCCCGCTGTTGTGTGGCCTTGGTGCCAGCTCATTCACAAATAGTTTTCCTTTGCTGTCTGCAAACATTTCTACAGCCATAATG
Source organism: Sphingobacteriales bacterium (assembly GCA_900299255.1). GTDB lineage: Bacteria > Bacteroidota > Bacteroidia > Chitinophagales > Chitinophagaceae > Nemorincola. The sequence continues at coordinate 7,405 of OMJB01000109.1, read as the reverse complement.
CCAACCAGCTCCAGTGCTTCTGCTATTTTAATAGCCAGGTTACATGCCTGCATGGCTACATCCATATCTATGTTGGCTGGGCATATCTGAAAGTCTAGGATCATACGTTCTTTATTAAAGACCATCAGAACCGGATCGTAACATTCTATTGCCCCGCTTTCATTTCTGGATACTATCACCGAAATTTCATGCTTTATATCTATCAGTTCTTCAAGCACGCATGGTTCGTCAAAAGCATTGGCTATATCTTCAGTTGTTTTTAATATCATCACTCCCTTACCATCATAACCCTGTGAGCATTTTTTAAGGCATGCCGGAAATTTATTTGTGTGCAGCTCAATGTCTTTTCTGCCGTTAACAAGGCTGCCGGCTGCCACGGGCAGATTGTTTTTTATCAGAAATTGTTTCTGGTGATACTTGTTCTGTATAATCTCTATTGTTTCCGGTGATGGGTATACTTTAACACCGTTTGCCTGCAATTGGCGCAATGCCCTGGTATTTACTGCTTCCTTTTCAATGGTAATAATATCCAGATTACTACCGAATTTCATAACGTCATCATAGTTCATCGGGTCTCCGGTAATAAATGATGAGGTGTGTCTTGAGCAGGGCGCATTGGGGTCTTTGTCCATAACAGATACGTTCAGGCCGAAATCAATGGCATACTTCAGAAGCATTGCACCCAGTTGCCCCCCGCCAAGTATACCTGTTTTTAATTGTTCTAACATAAGTTATCGTGCTTTACCCTTTTTTTGATGGCGCAAAAATGGAACAATAGATTCATTAATTTTTATTTAACTTTGCAATGACAATCATAAAAAATATTTATGAATTACACACTTAATCAGCTCAAGGTTTTTCTCAAAGTGACCCAAACCGAGAGCATAACCAAGGCTGCCGAAGAGCTGCATCTTACACAGCCGGCGGTTTCTATACAGCTCAAAAATTTTCAGGATCAGTTTGAAATTCCGCTCACTGAGGTGGTGGGCCGGCAATTATATATTACCGAGTTCGGCAGGGAGATTGCCACTGCTGCTGAGATGATTCTGGAAGGGGTATACGAGCTCAATTACAAAACACTTGCCCACAAAGGGCAGCTTACCGGCCGCCTGAAAATGTCAATAGTTTCTACAGGCAAATATGTGATGCCTTATTTTCTGGCCGACTTTCTGAAAATGCATCAGGGTGTAGAGCTGGTGATGGATGTTACCAACAAGGCTAAGGTAATAGAGAGCCTCGAAAACAATGAAGTTGATTTTTCTCTGGTGTCAGTATTGCCCGACTCCATTGCTGTTGAAAGCATAAAGCTGATGCAGAACAAGCTTTATCTGGTTTCAAACGCAGATACAAAGTTGAAAAAGGGTGTCTACGACAATACTATTTTCGAACAGTTGCCACTCATCTACAGAGAGCAGGGATCTGCCACCCGCCTTGTGATGGAGCAGTTTATAAGAGCCAACAGCCTGCCGGTATTGAAAAAAATGGAGCTTACCTCAAACGAGGCTGTGAAGCAGGCTGTAGTTGCCGGGCTGGGCTCATCAATTATGCCTCTGATTGGTATTAAAAACGAACTCAGTAACGGGGAGCTGCAGATTATGCCGGTGAAGAAATTCCCGATAAAAACAAACTGGCACCTGATATGGCTGAAGAACAAAAAATTCTCATCAGCTGCCAAGGCCTATCTGGATTACCTCAAAAAGGAAAAAGACAATATCATCCACAGCAAGTTTGACTGGTTTGAACGGTACTGATATTTTGCATATTGATAATATGCGCCTGTAATTGAATCCAAGGGTTTGCGTTAAGCTAAGCTATATGTCAGGCTTGAATTCTCAAAATAGCTGCACAGTACATCTTTGCCAAAGAATTCAATCAATATTGGTATTTAATAGAGGCACAATTTCTACTTTTGACAGGATATCGCCTCATCAATTTACAATGTAGCTCTGATTGACCGATGACTCAACACTCGTTAATTTGCTAAAAGCAGGTGACTCATCTGCCTTTAGGGATTTAGTTGCAGCAAACAGAGACAGGGTGATTAACACCTGCTATAAATTTCTGATGGATAAAAACGATGCAGAAGATATCTCGCAGGAAGTTTTTCTGGAGGTTTTCAAGTCTATCCAATCATTTCGCGGCGATTCGAAATTATCAACCTGGATTCTGCGCATAGCTGTTACCAAAAGCCTGGATGAAATAAAAAAGCAGAAACGTAAAAAACGTATAACGTCGATTGCCAAAAGGGTGCATTTGGAGGATTTGGCTAACTGGCTGGCAGGAGGTTATTCACCCGACCAGCAATTGTCCGGAAAAGAAGACATGAAAGAAATAGCCAAGGCTATGGATACCTTGCCTGATAACCAACGTATTGCATTTACTTTGAGTAAGGTGGAAGGTTACACAAATCCAGAGATAGCAGAGATTATCAGTACTACCATCACTGCGGTGGAGTCATTAATATACAGGGCTAAAAAAGAATTGATTCGAAAGTTGGCGGATTATTCGAAAGATGATTGACCGTTTCTGCCGGAAAAATAAATACTAGTCGTCAAATAATACCGTATTCGTATGAAAAGAAAAATTGAAGAAACAGGAGCAATAAAAATTCTGGAAAAGTTTGAGGAGATGGCCATACTGGTTCCCTCTGCAGGTTGGGATGAGTCGCTTATGAATAAAATAACACATTCTAGATCATCGCCAACCAGCAAAAACACCTTTTCTTCATTAGGTGTATTGATTGCCGTAGTGTTGTTATGCAATGTTGCCTTTGTGCTGCTAACATTGCGCAATACAAAGATCCCGAATACTGCTCATTCAGAGGATTATCGTACGCTCGCAAGTGAATTATTAATCAACCCAATCTCTGCAAACTGACCTATGGATATTTTCACTCAAAAAAAAATGTTGGTACGAATAGTGATCATTTTGCTGCTCGTCAATATTTCCGTAATTGGCGTAGTTCTCTGGATAGGTGCAGGCAAGAGTGTACAGTCGGTACAACGGTTGCCCGATGAGGAAAATGCAGGACAACACGCTACACTTTCAAAAAATGGAAGTGATCAGTTAATTGAAAGAAGCGGCAACAGTGGCCCTTCTGGCTCAGGAGGGCCACAGCATGATGTTTACCAAATTCTAGAACGTGAACTGGATTTGACTGGCGAACAGGCTGAGCAGATCAGAAATATCAGGGAGTCCTTTTATGAAAAAGAAAAAATACTGGAGGCGGTGATTCGAAGTGAGCGTGATTCAATGAACCTGCAGATGTTTAACATTAACACTAATGAAGAAAAGCTGAAACAACTGGCGCTTAATGTGTCTCAGAACGAATATAAAATGGAATTACTTCGTATTGAGCAGGCCAGGCAACTGAAAAGTATTTGTACGCCTAAGCAGTTGGAAAAATTTAGCAGCCTTGTAAAGGAAATTCGAGATTATTTTAAGCCACAGGATAGGCCAGGCAGAAGAACGCCAGACAAGGAGTGAAAAAGTTATTAGTCAAATGCCGGAATATTTCAGAATCGTCGTCAAATGTACAGTGTGAAACCAAAAATCAATGCTGTTATGAGAAAAATACTAATTACTATCCTCGCTTTGTGCCTGTTGGCTGTTTGCGCTGGAGCGCATGTTGTTGAATATGGTGAAGTAAAAATGCATCATTGGAACATCGAATCGAATAATTGCATTGTTGAAGGCTCATTTTATATGATGCGAGACGGAATGGTATTCATTGATAAGGCCGATAATAAAATAGTTTCCTACCCTTTAAATGCTTTTTCAAAGGAAGATCAGGAGTATGTAATGAAAAAACAGGAATGGATTAGGAAATTAAATAACAGGGATGTGCCACCTGCTGGCTTTGCTGCTGAGCCTTTGCCTGGGGTAAAATTCACGATGTTTGCAACTGCGGCGCTTTCTGTCTTTTTTCTTTTACTGCTGTTCGGCCTATCTAAAGGAACTGGACAAAATTTTATCAATAAAAACAGGATAAAATATGCTTACCCGATTCTGACTGTTGGCATCTTATCTGCTCTTTTGGGTTTTAATAAAGCTTACCGCACTACCACTACTACAAATCCTGTATTTATTGATTCTGCATTTACGCCGTTTAAGCCCAATGTAATTACGTCCTGGGACACAACATATTTTTACGTTCAGTCACACGGCATACCTACTACGCATGGTATGATGGTTGGGATAAGCAGCAATGGTTGGCAACAGCAGGTGCCAATACCACAGTGTTATCTTTTGCCGGCCAATGCCTGGAGTATTCCTTTAAAGCCAACAATCGCAGCAATTCATATTCCGGTTGATACTATTCATTTTACAAGGGGTGCCATAGCTATTGCTGTAAACGGTGTTCCCATTTTTAACGAACATACAAATACTGGTGCAGATGCTTTGGTTGCAGGCCAACTCGATAATTATGGCGGGCATTGCGGAAGAGCAGATGATTATCACTATCATATAGCACCTCTTCACCTCTATGGAACAACAGCGGCAAATTTACCAATAGCATATGCGTTTGATGGCTTTGCAGTATACGGCACACATGAGCCCGATGGTACTCCAATGATAGCTTTAGATACTAACCATGGCCATTTTTGGACAGGAGGAGTGTATCATTATCACGGTACAGCAACTTACCCGTATATGATTGCGCGTTTTGCAGGACAGGTAACAGAAGATGGTACTCATCAGCTGGTACCTCAGGCGGCAGCCAGCCCGGTGAGAGGCGGCCAAAATCCATTGTCGGGTGCATTGATAACAAGCTGTACTCAGGTGGGTACAAATGGTTATAGGCTCATTTATACGCTAGGTGGAGTGAGCGACACTGTAACCTATAGTTGGACTTCGGCAGGTGTCTATACTTTTGTTTTCAGTTCACCGGGCTCAGCCCCCAGAGACAGCGTTTATAATGGGTTCGTGCCTTGTTTTGTTTTGCCAAACATTGTAAATGAAGCTAACTTTTTATTGAACAGGCTTAATATTTATCCAAATCCTGCAAATGGTATTATTTCCATCGCTTTGAATGCGCCGCTTCTGCCCACTGATGTGCAGGGTATTACTGTCTATAACACTCTGGGTGAAACAGTATTTCACACATTTAGTTACATTCAGAATATAGATACAAGAACATGGCCAAAAGGTAGCTATATCGTGAATATTCAACTTGCCGGAGAGCAGATAAGCAAAAAACTCATCGTTCAATAATTTGTAGCTGCCTTAATTGAATTTTCTGTGAACAGATTTATAGGAATAGTTTGCCTGGCCATGATAGCTTTACCTGTCTATGGACAAATCGTCAGCAAAACCATGAAGCATTTGCCTGACACAGGCGATACAACCGGCTATACATCCACTTTTGGGGAAGACAACGACTTTTCAATTTTTCCTCCCTATTTTGTAGATAATGGTAATGGCACTATCACAGATACAGTTACTGGCCTTATGTGGCAAAAGTCCGATGCTGGTGAAATGACAATAGAAAACGCTAGGCAATACTGCGATACGCTGATGCTTGGAGGATACACTGACTGGAGGTTGCCCAGCGCACATGAAGGTTTCAGTATTCTTAATCTAAATCGGTTAAATCCAGCTCTGGATACGGTTTTCTTCGCAAATAATCATGCCGATTATTGGTGGTCAAGTGATATGGACATCAGTGATACAACAAAAATTTGGGTGACTAATGCCGGTGGTGGCATCGGTAATCATCCAAGGTCTGAAACAATCAGTGCCGGCGGAGTTAAGAAATTTCATACCAGGGTAGTGAGGGATGTGGTAACTCCACCTGTTGTTCCGCTGCATTTTACAGATAATGGCAATGGCACCATTACAGATAATCTCACAACTCTTGTTTGGCAAAAGAACTTAATCACTGATACTTTAAATTGGGAACAGGCGCTTAACTATGCAGATACACTTTCGTTGGCAGGGTATAGCGATTGGAGATTGCCTAATATAAAAGAACTACAGTCAATCGCTGATCTAACCACATCGAATCCGGCTTTCAACGCTTTATTTACAATCGGCACCGGGAACAAATCAATATGGTCATCAACAACCCAGTTTAATAATCCACCTAATGCATGGTACTTGAATTCTCTGACGGGCATAACAACGTACATTTCCAAAACAAAAAACCTTTATGTGCTTTGTGTGAGAGGTGGAGTATTTGTAACAAATCAGATTAACCAAACAACAAAGCCTGAAATTGTGTCAGGTGCATTCCCTAATCCTGTTACCAACCGTTTGACTATTAACTATTACCAACACGATGCTTTAAGTGTAAAGTTAGTTATTGGTAACACCGCAGGGTTTAAAGTTTTCGAAAAGGATATTGTCGGCTTTGCTGATGGGCCAAATCAATTTGTATTGGAAACAAACAATCTGCCTGAAGGAATATACTTGTACTCAATTGAATTAGTTGGTCAGGATAAGGCTATACAAAAGTTCTCTGGCAAGTTTGTTTTGGTCAAGTGATTTTCGATTTATGGAGAATACTTTTTCTCATATTGCCACAGGCTATTTCAAGCTGGGCTACACCCATGTTTTGCCTCTTGGTTTCGACCACATTTTATTTATTGTTGGTATTTTTCTGTTGAATTCCAAATTAAGGTCGGTCATTATACAGTGTTCTGTTTTTACTCTGGCTCATTCAATTACCCTCGGCCTCGCCGCATGTGGTTACATAATTCCTGATCCTCGGATTGTTGAGCCTTTGATATCCGTATCAATTCTGTTTGTTGCAATCGAAAATATTTTTCACAACAAAGTAAATATATGGAGGTTGGCAGTAGTTTTCTTGTTTGGGTTGATTCATGGCCTGGGGTTTGCCAGTGCCATAAATGATATTGGATTATCTAAAACTTATTTTTTCGAATCTTTATTATTTTTCAATATTGGGGTAGAATTCGGGCAGGTCACAATAATATTGATTGCATATTTTGTAATCGCCAAGTGGTTTGCTGATAAGAGTTGGTACTATCGTCGTATAGTTTATCCGTTTTCAAGTATAATCGGTTGCATAGCTTTGTATTGGACAATTGAGCGCATTTTTATCGCCGGTTAAGAATCACCCAAACCTATTTTCTACCTCTTTTTTGAACAAAATTGCTGTATTTAATGGCTAACTAAACCCTTACGGCGCAAAATTTTAATCTTCATTAACAGCAGATGATAACGCTGCCGTTTTATTAACCAGTATTTTTGTACAACAAAATCTGTTGCATGCAGATTCATTACAGAGTTACCGGATTTTTAATCACAATTATTCTTCTCGTTATGGCAGCAAATGCGCTAATGTCGCAGGAACTTAAGACAGTGCCTTATGTAGATGTGCAGAAGTATGCCGGCAAATGGTATGAAATTGCATCCCATCCACAGCGTTTTCAGAAAGGGT
>OMJB01000108.1 GCA_900299255.1 Sphingobacteriales bacterium | reverse complement strand
CACGACTACGGTGAAGTTCCGGAAGGCCCGTTGGCAGAAACCGACTTCGAATTCAAGAACGTAGGCAAGAAGCCAATTGTTATTACTGAAGCTCATGGCTCATGTGGCTGCACAGTGCCTAAATGGCCATCAGAACCAATCATGCCAGGCAAGAAAGGCGTTATCCATGTAGCATACACTACACAGGGCCGTCAAGGTATGATTATGAAAGATGTTACTATCAACTCAAATGCAAAACAGTCACCAATGGTATTGCATATCCGTGGTACTGTAAAACCAAAACCAGTTGATCCAAACGCACCAGCGGCAGCACCAGCTAATACGCCTGCGCCGGTAACTGCACCGGTTAAAAAATAATCTGATTACTGCTTTATATCAGCTAAAAAGTCCCGTAAACGGGACTTTTTAGTTGTAAGTACCTCGTGTCCTCCCTTGTATAAAATCTGGAAAAATCCTTGTGCAGGAGGTACATTTTTTTGCAATCCCGATTAGTATTTTTATCTTCATGCCAAATATCCGGTATGAATAAAGTTTTCATTTTAGTATCAGTTCTTTTCATAGGCGGCATGGCTGCCTTTTCGGGTTGCATCAAAGATCATACTTATACTAACTATTACATGAAAGCCAATATAGGGCCTAACCAATTTGAAACAGGCAATTGCATGGCATCTATATCCGGAACAACCCTTGCTGTTCAAAGTTTAAATAACAGTGCTCCGATTCTATCTTATCCGTATATGGAATTATCTATACCAAACTGGATAGGAGCATTGGGCAGCTATTACCTGGATTCAGTATACGGGCATCCACACATGATTTATTATAACTCTGCTGTAGAAAAAAAGATATCTATGTACGGCTATGTAACCATAAATGCCGTAACCGAAAATCTTATTAGTGGTATATTCTATTATACCAATACGGATACAGTATCAGTTTCTGAAGGCGCATTTACTGCCAAAATTTATAAATAAAGCATTTTAAAAGCTCAGGTATGGTTATCTGCTTGTTTGGCAGGTAGCTATGTTACGCTATTCATTTACCTGCTTTTCAATCAATTGCTGGTGAATGGATTTCTGTGTCAGAAATTATTTTTAATCGTTTGATTAATTATCTTGTTTAAATCAGATTTTTAATTGTAACTTTGCAGTGCAATAGATGAAATCTGAACAAAAAATAGAAAAAAACGCTTCTACCGAGGAGAAGATAAAAGAAGCCGCCAGAGTGGTGTTCACCCGCAAAGGCTATGCCGCCACCCGCACCCGCGATATTGCCGAAGAGTCGGGATACAATCTGGCACTCATCAACTATTACTTCCGCAGCAAGGAAAAGCTGTTTGATATTATTATGGTGGAGCACCTGCACCTGTTTATGCAGAGCATAGCCGGCATTGTTAATGACAGGTCAACCACACTGTTTGAGAAACTGGAAATAATAGTAGCCCATTATATAGATATGCTGATAGCCAACCCCGGGCTGCCATTGTTTATACTGAACGAGATCAACGCAGACCCAGATAAACTGATCAGTAAAGTGGGCATTGGAGAGATGGCTCATGGGGAATTGTATATCATAACACAATGGAAGGAAATGGCGGCGGCAAATAATGCACAACTGGTAAATCCGTTGCATATTTTCATGAACCTGATTTCACTCACCATTTTTCCATTCGTGGCTTGCCTATTAATCAGAAACCGCACAGGTATCAGCGAAGAGAATTTTAATGCGCTCATGCTGGAACGAAAGAAACTGATACCTATGTGGGTAAAGACAATTATTATGAGCAGTATGCAGCAAACCTGACTGCAAAGTGAAGCTTACAAGTGCTATTGAATAATACAGGCAAAGAATAAGAAAAAGAAATGTTCAGAAAGACAGTAATAGTATGTTCAATGTTGGTTGCTGCGGATACAGCCGGGGCACAAACAACATTTTCCTCTCTGGAAGACATATGGAAGTATGCCGATACACACAATGTAACAATACGAAATGCAGGATATGAACTAAACAAGGCACAGGCAGCCAGAAAGCAGTCATACATGGCGTTTCTGCCACAGGCTGGTGTCAATGGCACGTTCACCAACAACACTTCGCTGCAGACAACTTTAATGCCTGCTGAAATATTTGGTGGCCCGGCAGGCACATATAAACCTGTGCAGTTTGGCCAGAAATATATTTACAATGCTGGTTTTACTGCCCAGATGGATCTACTCAACCTGCAAACCTGGTACAATGTGCGCATAGCCAAAGAAACCGAAGCTATGAACACAGCGGCGGCTGCCAATGCACATAAACTCACCTGCCAGCAGATAGCTACTCAGTACTACGCCTACCTGCTGAACAAAGAAGCATACAGGCTGGCGGCAGTTACAGAGTCGGTAGCTGACTCCATTCTGCAATCAGTAACCAATAAATACAATACAGGCACAGTGAGCCTTGCCAGCCTGGACATAGCAAAGCTCAACAAAGAAAAGGCAGGACAGACACTAACAATAGCACGGTTTCAGATGCAAACAAATAAGAACAACCTGAAAGGTTTGCTTGACCTGGAAGTGAGTGATACACTAGAAATAACAGCAGTGCTGCAAACCAGCCTGCATGAGGAGCCAAACAATGCATTCACCGAAGATCCGGCTGTGCGCATGGCGCAGTACCAGTCACAGATAAGCCTGAGTAGCTACCATGCAGCTAATGCCAGCCTTTTCCCAACGCTGAGTGTACTGTATAGCAACTCAACACAGCAAAACGACAATAAATTTGAGCCATTGCAAAGCGGAGGCCCGTCGTGGTACCCATCCAGCTACTGGACTTTGAGGCTCACATGGAGTATATTCTCAGGTGGCAACCGCTGGCTGCAGTCTAAAAAGGGCAAGCTAAGCTGGTACGAAAGTAAGATGCAGCTGGACAACGCGCGAAAACAGGCTGCTATCAGCGATGAGAACTTAAGGCTGTCCTATAAAAAAGCAGGTGAACTGCTTGCCGGTGCCGAGCGTATAATGAATTTTTCTTTCGACAATTACAGGCATATCACCAATAAGTACAACGAGGGGCTCTCAACTCTTGATGAACGATTGAATGCTTTTACCGACTATATCAATTATCAGAACCAGTACCTGAACAGTTTATCTGAAATGCTGGTACAATTGTACATGGTTAAAATACGCCAACAATCTTTTTAGTATGAAATCAAAACATTGGATTTTACCGTTAATGCTGCTGGCCATTAGTATGTCGTGCAAGCCTAAGTTTGAAGAGGCATCACCCAGGACTGGCCCGGTAACAGAGGCGATATTCGCATCGGGCAAAATTGAGCCTAAAGATGCTTACATTCTTACTGCCATGTTTGATGGCTACATCCTTAAAAGTTTTGTAACAGAGAATGACATTGTAAAAGATGGGCAGGAGCTTTTCCGGCTGGATAACAGGCAACAAAACACTCAGGTGAATATTGCCAAGACCAATGCAGAATTTGCCCGAATTAATGCCTCCGCCAGTTCGCCTGCCCTGCTGCAGCTTAAGGCTCAGATAAATGCCGCAAAGGTCAAAATGGAAACAGATTCTATAACACTAGCCAGATACCAGCGGCTGTCTGCCACAAATTCAGTTTCAAAACAGGACCTGGATGTGGCCAGCCTTAACTACAGGTCATCAGTAAGCAACTATCAGGCTGCATTAGAAAACTACAAAGTATCTGCTAACAAGGTATCGCAAGACCTTAGTAATAGCCAGTCGCAGTTACAGAATGCGCAGGCAGGCAATCAGTATTACAACCTGCAGGCCATTGGCCCGGGCAAAGTGTACCAGATTTTCAAAAAACAGGGCGACCTGGTGCGCAAAGGTGATCAGGTTGCGCAACTGGGCAATCCTGATTCCATTGTTATTAACCTGGATATTGACGAAGGCAGCATTAGTAAAATAATGATTGGCCAGCAGGTATTGGTAGAACTAAATACAGAGAAAAACAAAACCTATGAAGCACGGGTGAGCAAGATATACCCGCACTTTAACGAGTCATCACAATCATACAAGGTAGAGGCCAGGTTTGTAACCGAAAATCCCGGCCTGATATCCGGCACCCAGCTACAGGCCAACATTATTACCAGCAAAAAAGAAAACGCACTGCTGATACCTCACAAATTTGTAATAAACGGAAACAAAGTGCTGGTGCAGAAGGATCAGAAAATGGATACTGTAAAAATCACAACCGGCATCACATCAGACGACTGGATTGAAGTGCTTACAGGCCTGAATGCCAGCGATAAAATTGTAAAACCGAGGTAGAAGCCTCCCCCAGCCTCGTAGAAAGTAAAGCCCCCACGACTCACAACATACAACTCACAAATACCATATGAAACTGAACGTAAATACCGAGATAGCCCTCACCTACCTCTCCACCCGGAAGAAGCAGACCATAGTGGCATCCATGGGCGTGATGTTTGGTATATCCATGTTCATCTTCATGCAGTCATTGATGAAAGGCACTAATGATTATTTTGAGAAAATGTCGTTTACCAACACGCCTCATATCAGGTTGTACAGCGAAAACAGGGTTGCTGATGGGCATATGCTTGAGAGCTTTCTCAAAGACAATTCGCTGAAGATACTGGCCAACCCCAAGCAGCTGAAACAAAACCAGGGGCTTACCAATCCGTATGGCCTGATAGCACAGATACTGCGCAATCCTGAAGTTGATGCCGTGACCCCACAGGTTACTGCAAACGTTATTTACAACAGCGGCAGTGTGCAGCTTACCGGCATGGTAGCGGGTGTTAATATTGCTGCCGAAGACAGAATGTTTGATGTGCAGGGCAATATGATTGCCGGCGACTTCCATGGCCTGGAGCGCGTAAACAACAGCGTACTCATTGGCAAAGGCATTGCCGACAAATTAAGCCTGCACGTAGGCGACAATATAACTGTGCGTTCGGGCAGCGGGAGCCCGATGATCATGCGGGTAATTGGCATTTTTGCCACTACTGTGAAACAAATAGACGAGACCAAATCTTATTCAAATATTACACAGGCTCAGAACTTGCTGGGCAAAGACCGCAGCTATGTTACTGACATTAAGATTAACCTGAAGAACTATAACAACGCCCCACAGGTAGCCCGCGAACTGGAGGCCGTTACTGGCTATAAAGCTGAAGACTGGGTGACCGCCAACGAACAGCTTAAAGCAGCATTCAAGATCAGGGCCATCATTCTCAATTCTGTGATAGGCGTACTGCTGCTGGTGGCAGGCTTTGGCATCTACAACATCCTCAACATGACCATTTATGAAAAGATAAAGGAGATTGCCATACTCAAAGCACAGGGTTTCTCTGGTCCGGCAGTTACCAGTATTTTTCTCCAGCAGGCTATTTATATAGGCCTGATGGGCGGCATCATTGGTATAGTTATAGGGTTCCTGATTACATTTGGAGTGTCACGTATTTATATTGGCGCCGGTACACTTAAGTACCTGCCTATGTCTTTTTACATACCGCATTATATAGAGGCTATTTGTTTTGGCGTGCTTACTACAATTGCCGCAGGCTTTTTCCCCGCACGCAAGGCATCAAAAGTTGACCCGGTAACTATAATCAGAGGATAATGAAAGGCATCGCACTAAAAGCTGAGAACATCACGAAGTTCTTTAATGATCCGGTAGATATGCCGGTATTAAAGAACATATCTCTTGAAGTGAAGAAGGGTGAATTTGTTTCGATAGTGGGCAAATCGGGGTGCGGCAAGTCTACCCTGCTGTATGTACTCTCAACGATGGATACAGACTATGAAGGCGAACTCACGATAAACGGCACTCAGGTTACCGGGCTGTCTTTAAATAACCTGGCACACATACGCAACGAGTCCATAGGGTTTGTATTCCAGTTTCATTACCTGCTTCCTGATTTTACCTGCCTGAAGAATGTAATGATACCTGCCATGCGCCTGGGAAAATACTCTACTAAAGAAATAGAAGCAAAAGCCTACGAAAAACTAAAGATGTTTGGCGTGGAAGAGCAGGCGCTGAAAAAAGCCAATAAACTTTCAGGCGGACAGCAACAGCGCGTGGCTATAGCACGTGCACTCATCAACGACCCTGCTATTATTATGGGCGATGAGCCTACCGGAAACCTGGATTCAAAAAACACGGGGATCGTTTTCGACCTGTTCCAGCAACTGTCTAAAGAGTTTGGGCAGACAATTATTACCGTTACACATGATACTGATTTTGCCGGCCGCTCAGACCGTATCATTACTATGGCAGATGGGGAAATTGAAAGCCACGGGCACAAATAATATCTACCATTTACTCTTTTCTTCTATTTCGCTGAATTTCCGACAAATTAAATTGACTTCATTCAGATAATTTATTCAGATGATTAAACCTTGTCTAAAAAACGCTATCTATATTTGCAGCAAAATATAAAAACAGGGATATGAAGAGCATTTTTATTCTTACAACTACCATTTTTACTGCTTTGGTTTCACTGTGGCACGTGCCGGTTTCAGGGAAAACTGCCAGAAACCACACAAAATCACTATCGCACACTGTTGCTGCAACAGGAAACAGTTACCGCACCACTGCTACCGGCGATACAATTATTCTGAAAAACACCCATGCCACCGATGTACCGGTACTCTACTACTCGGGCAGCACATGCGATTCGGGTTACCTGTCGGGGATAGACAACTGGGGAGACCAGGGGTTTGCGGAGCGGTATGATTTTAACGCCGCCGACAGCAATGTTCAGGTGCTTGGTGTCATGTCGCTATTTGGTGGAAAGGTGAACCCGGCATCAACAAAAACCGTTGTTTTTAATGCATGGTCAGTTGCTGACCGGTCTGCGACTGATTTTACCAATGTGTACAACAGCGGCCTGCCAGATGCATCGCTGGCTGCGGTTACTGTGCCTGTTACTCATCTAGGCATTGCAAATATTGACACGGTGTCCGACACCTTTAAGACCTTTTTCTTTCCAACCCCTACTGCATATTTAAACAAATCATTTTTTGTTGGATACACAATCACTTACGATGCTACTGCGTTTGGAGGTGATACCCTCGGTTTATATACTAGTTCCGATGGCGACAGGACGAGTGCTTTATTTACCGTTTCAGGTACAGACACTATTCTGAACAACCAGAATGTAACCATGTTTGATGACGGGCTGTGGTACGATAATGCCAGCGACAATGCCTTCATTGCCAACAACCTGTATATATACCCGGTGGTAAGAACGCGCAATGTGGTGGGCGTGCAGGGTGTTACAAAAAAGGGGCTGACCTTCTTTGGCAACTACCCTAATCCTGCTTCAACTGTTACAAATATAAGAGTGGCGCTGAACAGCACCGAAGACGCAGAAATTGTTATTACAGATATGAACGGGCATACCGTTCTGAATAAAGCATTCAAAGTTCTTACCGCAGGCGAACATACTATACCAGTTGATGTAAGTGGTTTAAGTGCCGGTGAATACATCTGCCTGTTCAGAACCAGCACCGGAAACGGCATTGCGAGTACAATGACAGTTGTGAGGTAAGACAAAGAGGATTGACTAATTCAAAGGCCCGCGAAGTGCGGGTCTTTTTCGTTGATGGAAATGGATAGCCTGTCCTTCAAATTCAGCTATATGTGGAGACACTGGTGGAACAAAATACGACCACAACTTTATCCGACGAGGCTCCGCGGTTAGAAACATTGCCTCATCAATGTAGTTTATTCATTAATTTTACTACATACATTAAATTCCCGTAAGAAATAGGATGCCACCAAAGAAAGTTGCTTAATCTATATGATTTAGTTGGATGGTAAGCTGCAAAAGCAAAGAATGGAAATATACAAAATCAATATCAAAAATCAGTTTGCGAATATGGATGGCATGCTAATACACGCAATTTTTTTGTTGTGCGGATATCTCGGCCTTTGTTATTATAAGGGTTTAAATACTCAAGAAATAAATCCATTGGGGTTAATTTTCATTTTTACTTTTTTACTACAATTCATTCCCTGGATTATTATTCATTTGAACTATTATCAAGCAAACAAAAATGATACTTTCATTTTTGACGATAAAAATGAGAAAATTATTTTTTTAAGTTTGAATAATACTATTGAGTTTATTCTTGACGATATTAAAGAAGTTATTTTTTATAAATCCCCTCCATTGATTCGCAATGACATACAGTATTTTGCATTTGATTGTTACAACCATGGAGTAATCATATTACACAATGGTGCAAGAATAACTTTTACAAGCCTAATGATAGGTGGAGAATTTGTAATGCCGTTAAATCCGGAAAGAATCAAAATCAAATCACGGTTATTTAGGCTTGTGAAAGGCCCTAGCTTAGTATTAAATTCAGCATTTTAAAATTTCTGACAAAAAACTTCTTTGAGATGCGAAGTAGACAAACGTTATCAGGTACGAAAAATATTCAAAGCTACCTCACCAATGACACTGTCCCCTTAAAGTACTTGTTCTTGCCACTTGGCTCTGCAAGGATGATGCTGTAGTTGTAGACACCCATATCGCACTGCTGCCCATTGAAGGTGCCATCCCAGCCTTTAGTGGCATCGCTGTTGTTGTGGTAGACCATTTGCCCCCAGCGGTTAAATACTGAGAATTCCACCAGCTTATCAAACTTGATGTTTTCAATTTTGAAGATGTCGTTGAGCCCATCGCCGTTAGGTGTAAATGTGTTCGGCATGTTCTCATTCACAATCTGGTCTACCGATATGGTTACTTCGGCTGAGTCGGCACAACCCCACTGGTTCATGCCCTGTACCATGTATGTAGTAGTTACAATAGGAGTAGCTACCGGATTTTTAATATTAGGATTATCCAGCGATCCATCGAACGGTGACCATACATAGAATACTGCGCCATCAGCACTCAGTGTTACACTGCTGCCAATGGGTATCACATGGCTGGCTGTTACATTGGTAAGCGTAAGCGGCGGATAGACAATTACATTCACCGATGCTGTTGCAGGGCAGTTCAAATGCCTGATCACTAAAGTAAACAATCCTGAATCGGCCATGGTCACAGCATCTATCTTCGGGTTCCTCAGGTCAGATGTAAAGCCATTGGGGCCTGTCCATTCGTAGGCCAGATCAGTAATCGCATCAGTAGCATCAAACCTGAGCGCCTTGCCGCTACACAGCGGGCTATTGCTGCTCAGCTTTGGCGCCGGCGGCGGATTAGGATCTGTAAGTGTTACCGGCCCCACCGTGTTGGACGGGCATGTAAACGACGTTACGTTGATGTTGGTGTATTCGCCCTGAGCCAGGCCGGTAACAACAACTTTACCTGATCCGTCGGCCACAAAAACCACAGATACCGGGTTGCCATTGAAACTGTACTGCACAGTATAGCTTACCCCTGCCAGCAATCCTTCCAGAGTCATAGTACCATTGGTGCCCTGGCAGGTGGTTGGGTCAGTAGCCGTCACTTTGGTGATGGCGGGTATTGGGTGAACAACTACCAATACAGTTGCAGGTGCAGAAACGCATCCCAGCCTTGAAGCAGTAACCGTATATGTACCTGCATTATTCAGATGCACCGGGCTGATGAGCGGATACTGGAGCGTGGATGAAAACCCGGCCGGCCCGGCCCATGAGTAAGTAACACCTCCGGTTGCATCAGTTGCTGTAAGGTCCAGCTCAGCGCCATCGCACAGAGGCGAGTTGCTGCCTGCTACAGGCACTGTCGGCGGAGCCGGATTCACCAGCACTACAGGCCCTGCCAGCACTGCCGACGTACAGCCCGATAAATTAGTAACAGTGAAATTGGTATAAGTACCTATTGCCAGCCCTGTTATAATTACACTTCCGGAAACACCTGCCGTTAACACTAATGTCACGGGCGTACTGCCAAAAGTATAGTTAACAGTATAAGCCTGACCTGCCACAAGCCCGCGAAGAGTAATGGTTCCGTCGCTGGTAACACAGGTGGTGGGATTAGTAAAATTAGAACCAGTCAAAACAGGTGTCGGGTTAACCGTAACCGAAGCTGTAACTGAGCAACCGGCAGCGGTAACATAGGTCACAACAGTAGTGCCTGCTGCGATACCCGCCAGCACACCCGATGATGCGCCTATAGTGGCTATTGCAGGTGCGGCACTCAGCCATAACCCGCCGGACAGGCTATTAAACAAAGTAGTATTTGCACCCTCGCACACTACCCTTGTGCCGGTAATAGCTGCCGGAAGCGGATTAACCACAAAGGTTGTAAGTGCATAACAGCCTTCGGGAGTGGTGTACTTAATATTGGCAGTACCAGGCGCAAGGCCGCTCACTATGCCGGACATGGAACCAACAGGAGCAATACCCGGTGCTGTAGAACTCCATGTGCCGCTTGCGGTAGCGTCGCTCAGCAGTGATGTTTCACCCTGGCATATGGAAGTAACGCCCGTTATAGACGCTGGCAGCGGATTTACCGTTACCAGTATCCGCATAAAGCAACCCGATGTTGAAGTATAGGTAATGGTAACTGTATCAGCAGTAATACCGGCCACAATGCCTGTACCGGAGGTTACAGTTGCAACTGCAGGATTCGCAGTACTCCAGGTTCCGCCCGCAAGCGTATTGGTCAGTACCGTAGTGCTACCTATGCATACCTTAGGCGTGCCTCCTATTGCTGATGGCAGCGGATGCACGTTTTCAGTAAATGTGGCCACACAGCCCATGGTGGTGGTATAACTTATTGTTGCTGTACCTGCACCTGTACCAGTTACAACTCCGGCCGCCGGGTCAACAGTGGCAATACCAGTTACAGAACTGCTCCATGCTCCGCCCGAAACAGCATTATTCAATGTTACATTACTGCCTACACATACATTGGCTGGCCCTGTGATTGGCGATAGCGGATAAACAGTTTCGGTAATGGTAGCATTGCAACCGCCCGTTGTAGTATAAGTAATATCAGCTGTACCCGGATTTACCCCAGTAATAATACCTGTGAGCGGACCGGTAACATTTACAATTGCAGGATTACTGCTGGCCCAGGTACCACCAGGTACGGCGTTGGCCAGTGTTGTGGTATTACCCTGGCATACAATAGTGCTGCCACCAATAGCCGATGGCTGTGCATTTACCGTAAACAGCTGGCTGGCAACACAGCCCGCGCCGGTTGTATACCTGATAGTTGTTGTACCTGCACTGACACCGGTAACCAAACCTGTCGAAGGATCAACCGAAGCCACGCCCGGAAGCACACTGCTCCAGGTACCACCAGGTACCGCATCGCTCAAAGCTGATGAACTACCATCACATACAACCGGTGTACCAGTAATTGGCGCCAGAGGATTGACCGTAACCACCACGCCTGCAGCACAACCTGAAGCTGTTGTGTATTGTATCAGCACGGTGCCTGCACCGGTTCCGGTCACGATACCCGTAGTAGCTCCCACGGCACCTATAGATGGATCTGAAGTGCTCCAGGTTCCGCCTGCAACCGGATCAGAAAGAGTTGTAGTGCTGCCCTGGCATACCACCGGCACACCTGCAACAGGAGATATCGGGAAGACATTTACCAATACAGAAGCCGCACAGCCGGTGGAAGTAGTGTACTTAACAATAGCACTGCCCGGAGCTATACCGGTAACTACACCTGTCAGCGACCCAACAGTCGCTACGGCTGGATTAAGGCTAGACCAGGTACCACCCGGCTGCGGATAAGTAAGCGTTGTATTGCTTCCCTGGCATACATTAGGCACACCAGATATTGCTGTGAGCGGATTGACTGTCACCAGCACAGTTTCAGTACAGCCGCCAGTAAGTGTATATGTTATTGTAACTACTCCCGGGCCCACACCTGTTACCAGGCCTGTGGTTGGCCCTACAACTGCTATTAAAGGATTGCTGGATGTCCATGTTCCGCCCGGAACTGAATCGCTTAATGTGGTAGTTACACAAACAAGTGTTCCGCCGGTGATAGGCGCCGGAGCCGGATTGACACCAACTGAAGCAGATGCTGTACAACCAGCCGGAGTGGTATAAATGATACTGGTACTGCCTGCACTCATACCGGTCACACTGCCTGTTGATGTAACAGTAGCAACCGAAGGTATAGAACTAGACCATGTGCCACCAGGTGTAGCATCACTCAGTGTAATTACATCGCCGGCACATATGGTGCCAGCACCTGTTACCGGTGATATAGGATTAATCGTTACCGCCTGCAGCGCAACACAACCTCCTGCCGAACTATAGCTGATAGTTGCAGTACCTCCTGCCAGGCCACTTACCAGGCCTGTGGTTGATACTATCGTAGCAACAGAAGGATTGGAACTGCTCCACGTGCCACCCGGCACTGCATTACTTAGTGTCGTTGTGTTACCCTGGCATGCCGAAGGAACTCCTGTTATCGCCGCCGGTACATTCACTGTTATTGTAGTTGAGTTTACGCAACCCGCAGGTGTCGTATAGGTTATTACCGCACTTCCGGCAGCAATACCTGTTACTAATCCGGATGAAGCAGCAATGCCTACGATGCCCGGAGCCGATGAAACCCAGGTACCACCACCAGCTGTGCTGGTAAGCGTGCTGGTTGTACCCATACACACAAGAGATGCACCTCCAATAGGTGGGTTGGAATTAACTGTTACCGGGGTTGAAACGGTACAGCCCGATGGATTGGTATAAGAAACAGCAACTACTCCGCCCGACACACCTGAAACTACACCTGTTGAAGCTCCTACAGTGGCCAAAGAAGGATTGGCACTTGACCAGGTACCACCCGGAGTACTGTTGAATAATGCTGTTGTGCTTCCCTGGCAAACATTTGCAGTTCCGGTAATAGGTGTAGGTAATCCTACATTAACTGTAATATTTGCAGTACATCCAGCTGCAGATACATAACTGATAGTTGCTGTACCTAATGCAATACCTGTTGCTACGCCCGAGCTGCCACCCACAGTGGCTACAGAAGTGTTGCTGCTCGTCCAGGTGCCTGGCCCGCCTACGTCGCTCAATACAGAAGTACCGCCGACACACAGATTAGGAGAACCCGATACAGGCCCAATAGGATTCACTGTCACACTAGTTGTTGTTAAACAACCTGCGGGAATTGCATAAGTAATAGTCGCTACGCCCGAGGCGTTGCCAGTTACCAATCCGGTAGAAGAACCGATGGAAGCGATAGAAGGCGAACTGCTGGACCATGACCCTCCGCCTGCCAGGTTACTCAGCAGTGAAGAATTGCCCTGGCAGATACTGGTTGTTCCAGATATGGGGCTCAGCAGGTTTACAACTATTGACATTGTGGCACGGCACCCTGTAGGTGTTGTGTAAGTAATTGTTGCAGTGCCCGCAGATACACCAGATACAACTCCGGTAAAAGCACCTACACTGGCTACTGCTGAATTGCTGCTGCTCCAGGTACCACCCGGTACAATGTCAGTAAGCGTTGTTGTTCCGCCCACACAGATATTTGCAGTGCCTGTTATAGGCGACAGCGGATTTACTGTTAACACAGCCGTTGCGGTACATCCGGCACCTGCAGTGGTTGTATACGAAATGGTTGCGGTACCGGCAGTAATACCAGCCGCCACACCAGATACTGAGCCCACTGTGCCAATCGCAGTATTGCTACTGCTCCAGGTACCACCTGGCGTAGCATCACTGAGTGTTGTTGTGCTGCCTTGGCACACCACCATATAACCAGATATAGCTGCAACAGGAAGAATCACATTAACGGGCGTAGTAGACACGCACCCCATTGGCGAGGTGTATGAAATAATAGCAGTACCTAAAGATCCTCCGGTAACAACACCACTGGAAGCACCCACAGTTGCCACTGACAGGTTATTGCTCGACCAGCTTCCTCCACCTGGAGTACAACTCAGGGTTGAACTGCCACCCGAGCAAATAGTCGTCTGGCCGGTTATTGCATAAACAGGGTTTAAATTAATCGTTTTTGTGCCGGAAGCAACATTGCCACACGCATCTGAAACTGTAAGTGTATATGTGGTAGTAGTTGATGGGCTTACAGTAAAAGTGGAACCTGTTCCACCGCCGGGAGCCCACGAATAGGAATAGGGAGGCACGCCATACAAGGTAGACGCACTCAGAGTAGTTGACTGGCCCTGGCATATGCTTGAGGACGTTGCACCAATGCCTGTAGCCTCAACCGTTCTGCCAAACACAGTAATGGTAAGAGGTGTACCCGCAGAAATATAAGTGGGGCTACACCCACTGGTGGATGCATAGTTCTGATAAAATTCAAAAACAATATTCAGGTCGTAATTAGCGCATATCGGCGGCGGTATACATGGCTCTATCTGGCCTGCAAATATCGTTGCGCCTACTGCATCACATGTGCCGGGCAGCCCGCTGCTGCAGTTCCAGTACAAAGTGGATGGTGCAGGGCTACGGCAGGTGCCTAACTTGAAATCGTATGCGCCGTTATTAGTAAGTGCGCCACCACTAGCCACATACTGAAAAGTGAATTGCACATCAGTTACGGTAACTCTTGCCGGCACAGTTGCCGCATTGTTGTACGTACACCCTGAAGTCCAGGTTGGGCTGTATTTGGGCCCAGCTATAGTTGTACTGGTAGCAAAGCTTACCAGCGGGTCAATTACAACAGGATATGAAGCTGCTGCCCTGTTCAGGAAATTACCCGGTACTACAATGTCAACTGTATTTCCTTCGGCAGCATATTCAAGCATTCTGAGCGAACTCCTGCCTGCGGCCTTTTCAAAAGCAACGGCTGCTGAAATCTCATACAACGGCGCACCTTTGGGACCGTTGATATACATATTCCCACGATGATGCTTTTTGTCTTCGTCGTGTACATTCAGCCTTAACCCATCTGATAACTTAAAATGATCCCGTATATGCAAACTGCCCGAAGCATATGCCGGCAATGCATGATTGATCAGGAAATTCGTTTTAACCGCGCCGCGAACTACCAGCATCTCTGCATCTATCCCCGGCCATGCATTTGTAATGTACACACCGTCATCACCAGCTGTATAATGCGAAAAATCAGCAACACCCAGGTTTTGCTCTGTACCGTCTGCATTTACAAATACCAGCTCCAGATTGTTATTGAACTGAAAACTCCTGGCATCTTTACCAATGGAACTCAATCTGTTCTGAATGTCAATAGTCACCGGTGCAGGCTGCTCGTTTGCTGTAAATACACCTGCCCTAGCATTATCTGGCCTCAACCTGGATTTTATGGTGAGCCATTCGCCATTTGCCCCTCTGTAGTGCAGCGGGCCTGAACCGGTCTGCATCATAACCTCATTACTGTTGCCAGCCTTTCTGAATGTCTTTGTGTTTTCTGTTCGCTTATCCAGTAACTCAAAACAGTTGCTGCAAGGTGCGCCATCATATAGCAATCCCATCTCCGGGTGCTGCTCATATCCCCTGTTATTGGCAACCACCTCGTCAGTGACCAGCCTTTTTTCAGGAGTAAAAGAAGTGTAATTGCCTGCAGTTGACAAAAGTGACTGCCCGTTAAGCACAGCTGGTTGCTGGGCAAACAGGTTAATACCTAAAAGTGAAAAGAAAACTGCAAATAAGAATACTACTCGAAAGTGAAAATACCTCATAATAAGTCGACTCTATGTATAAAAACGGGTCATTTTTTTACAAGGCTACCACAACATAAACCATGTGAACTTAAAGATTCAAATTTAATAAAAATATGTGATAAAAGGAACAATATGCGAAAATATTCAGCAGGAAGGATCTTCTAATTAAAATTTTCAATATTCGACAGTAACATAGCCAATTTGCATACTGTAACTGTACCACAAAAACCGGGGGGAATCGCCAAAATAAAAAGAACACAACGAGCAGAAAATGAAACAGACCTTACCCAAAAATCCATTCAATAATCCAGCTATGTTGTGTCCTTAGTATTTAAACTAACATCGATGCAAACTTAGGCCGCGCCGGCGGATTTTTTCACCGCCATTTAACGGTATTTTGTACCTTTTTAAACGGTAAACGGGTACCGTTAAAAAACGGCATAATGAGCCACTAATAACGGTTTCGGAGCACTAATTACCGGTTATTTGTTGGACAGTTTTGCGGTAGTTACATTGCTTCTTTTGCCTGCTGGTGTAATCACAATTGTTTTAAACTCGATCTCTTTACCCTGCGGCACAGTGATCTTTACAGGCTCAGTATAAACAAGGTCGGTCTCTCTTGGCGCATATCCATCAATGGTGTAGTAAATTTTAGCCCCTTCTACAGATGGAGCGAGTTCCATAGTGAATTTAGCGCCTGTGAGTGTAGTATCTGATGCACCAATAGCGACAGGCACCCTGAAATTATACCCCTTGTTTTCAATTCTAGCTAGATGCCCCGGAAGCCGCTGTTCTGAGAAATTCCTGAAATCTTTGTTTTTCACGGGTGTCCACGCAACCTCAGATAAGGCCAGCATTCTGGGCAGCAACATATAATCGGCTTTCGAATTTGTCGCCATATACTCTGTCCACAGATTTGCCTGTACACCTATCACATGTTTCTGTTCATCCTTGCCCAATACAGCTGGCACCGGGTCATAGGCATATGTCTTAGAAAGGGGCGCATTGCCACCTATTGCCAGCGGCTCCTGCGTTGATTTAGACTGCGCATGATCAAAATATAAACCGCCGCTGCCGGGTGTCATTATTACGTCATGCCCCTGCTGAGCCGCGCTGATACCGCCTTTTTCACCCCGCCAGCTCATTACTGTTGCATTGGGCGCAAGCCCTCCCTCCAGTATTTCGTCCCAGCCAATAATGCTGTGGTGCTGTGCGTTGATGTAACGTTCCATTCTTGAAATAAAATAGCTTTGGAGTCCTTCTGCATCTTTCAGGTTGCGGTCGGTAATCAGCTGTTTACAAAATTCCGATGCCTTCCATGCATCTTTTGGTACCTCATCCCCGCCAATATGAATATACCTGCCGGGGAACAGTTCAAATACCTCATTCAGTATCTCACCCATTATCCTAAAAGTCTCTTCCGATGGGCAATACACATCCTTGAACTCACCCCAGTGATCTCCCACTTTATATGATCTTGTGGGATCGCAGCTAAGTTCGGGATACGACGCTACTGCTGCCATTGAATGCCCCGGCATTTCAATTTCCGGTACCACGGTAATAAATCTGGCATCAGCATAGGCAACAATTTCTCTTATCTGGTCCTGAGTATAGAAGCCTTCATAGGGCGTATTGTCGTACAGGTCAGGGTCACCTTTCGACTGGCTTCCTATCTTTGTCTGGGCCCGCTTACTACCAACTTCAGTCAGTTTCGGATACTTTTTTATTTCTATCCTCCATCCCTGATCGTCTGTCAGATGCCAGTGAAAATGATTGAGTTTGTAAAACGACATAATATCTATATATCGTTTTACGTAATCCACATCAAAAAAATGACGCGACACATCCAGGTGCATACCTCGATAGCTAAACCTGGGGTAATCTTTTACATATGCACACGGTATCAGTGCATTACCGGCACTCACCGGTTTGATAAGCTGAATCAGTGACTGAACACCATAAAACAGGCCAGCATACCTGCCGTTAAGTACAATCTTATCTTCATTGATATCCAGTTCATACCCCTCCGATGGCAGGTCTCCTTTGAAGTTCAAAGCCAAAACAATCACGTTCTTATTAACTCTGTGGCGTTCATCAAGCATCGTCATATCGGTGATGCTGTTACCCATGCCACTCTTCTTTAGATAGTCGGCGAAATACCTGACAGCTCTGTGGTTGGGCGAATCGGTCATAATAATGGTCTCAGATGTGAGCCTGAAATTTCCTTTGTATTTCTTAACTGATACAGGTGCGGGAATGATTCCCAGATTGGCATCAGCTTGGGCAAAAACAGGTGCCGAAAAGGCCACCAGCAACATCAAAATAATCTGCTTCATAATATCACTCTTCTGGTTCTATAAATTGTTCTTCCACATTCCATCCTTCCACATCCACCACGGGCACTACACCTTTCACGGGTGTAAATTCTATCTGCACTGTCTTCGACTTACCCGGCAACACCGAAATATAGTTATTATTGGAGAAAGCTGGTAATATACGGTCGTAAGTATTGGAATCTATCAGCGAAGCTCGTATAAAAAAGGCAACCGGCCCAACTGCGGAGTTGGAGATAGTGACTTCAATCTTACCTGCGCCCTTCTTTTTAGCCTTGATTTTTACTGCCGCATCAGGCATTTTACCCAGTCCCGAGTACATTTTGGCAGCATCTGGCATCCAGTACAAATTATCATCAAGTTCTTTTCCCGTGTTTTTATCCTGTAATGACAAATACAAAAAACCGCCTTCGCGCCTGAACTGCGAATCAACAGCAGATTTTGCATGCCACACTACCATCGGCTTATTCGCACCTATGTTGCAATCAGATTCATTGATTACTAACTGTCTCCCTTTAAAATCAACTAATGTAGTTACCGCTTTTAATCCTTCTGCTTTCCTGAATCCGTTGTTTACCACAATAACATCGTTTCTCACAGGATCGTACATCATGTGTAAGGGCTTTGCCCCCTGCTGCAGGCCAAACAGGCAAGCATTCGGGTCAAGGTACACATCATACATCTGCCCTACCATAGCAGTCCACGGGTTTTGTGTCTTCCAGATGATTACGCCTGTGTACCAGTCCCACATATGCGCACTGAACGATTCTATAAGTGACCTGTATTGATTATAATTCACCAACTGAGCCTTCATTCCAAAATCCCTGATGTCGGCAGGATGGCCATATGCTTCAACCGAAGAATCATATCCGCTATACTTATGGTATTGCCACACTGAGTCTATTATCCACTTTCTGTTCACCTGATCGTATCTGGGTACAACCTGATGCTCTTTTGGCACAAACCGTTCGATGGACTCCCTATCTCCTACTCCTACTGAACCTATTTCGGAATTAAACGGAAAGGACCTGTGCTCCCAGAAATACCTGTCAGACTGGATGGTATACGGCCCGTCTCCGCTGTGCAATGACATACTGTCGTCATTAGAGTATTCGAAGAAAAAGCGGGTGCCGTCCAAGCGGGGCAATAATGAATCGCGGAGTTGTTTCAGTACATCTGCTGGTGGGCGGATTTCGTTGCCGCCACACCA
Source organism: Sphingobacteriales bacterium (assembly GCA_900299255.1). Taxonomy (GTDB): domain Bacteria; phylum Bacteroidota; class Bacteroidia; order Chitinophagales; family Chitinophagaceae; genus Nemorincola. The sequence continues at coordinate 27,172 of OMJB01000108.1, read as the reverse complement.
TATAGCCAGAGACGGATGGTTGCGCAGCATTTTGATCTGATCTTCCAGCGACTCAATAAATAATCCATGATCATCAGGATACTTTCTGCGTGCCAGTGTATCCTCTTTTTTCAGCGGATCATACCATCGCCCGTTACAGTCTCCCGACACCGAGAAATCCTGAAACACAAGAATACCATACTTGTCACACGCCTCATAAAATTCGGGCCTTTCAGTAATACCGCCACCCCAAACCCTGATCATATTCAGGTTCATATCTTTATGGTAATGTACTTCTGCATCATACCTTTCTTTTGAGAACCGTAGCATAGCATCACTTACTATCCAATTGCCGCCCTTGATAAATATCTTCTGGCCATTCACACTGATTTCCCTGCTGCTGGTATGCGTGTTCCACACCGCCTTTAGTTCACGGATTCCAAAAGCCACATCTTCTTCATCAGACAATTGCTTACCGTTAATCAGAAACTTTACTTTCATATGGTACAGCGGCTGATCACCTACGCCATTGGGCCACCACAATCTGGGTTCTTCAATTGTCATTGCCGGAAACTCCACAAACTCAGAGTTCAACGGTGCTATGCTCAGTTTTTGCGAGGTAGTTTTGCCATTCACCTCAAAGCTGACCACACCATCAACTGCGGCAAAACTATCGGGGTTTTCAACTTCTGTCGTAACCTTAAGCGTGGCCGGAGCCTGCTTCCCATCCGGTGTGCGCCTGCCCGGAACCAGTGTTACTACATGGGTATTTTCTACATGTGCCTGTTTCGTTTTCCTGATAATTACCTTGTCCCATAAACCGGTATTCCGGTCGTGAATTGGCTGAATCCAATCCCAGCCGGCTGTATACTGGTTGGTAATACTATGCGCAATTGTACCGTCCCCACCCTGTCCTCCGTTAGGATTCCCTACCGGATCGGGCGGATACACAATAACAGCAAGCCTGTTCTTACCGTCTTTAGACAAATAAGGTGTTATCTCATAGCTTTGCCTCAGGTACATACCCCTGTCTGGCTGGGTATTTAGTTTATGCCCGTTCAGAAAAACATCAGCACTGTAGTTGATTCCTCTGAAATGCAGCCAAACCTTTTCTCCACCAGCAGGCATTGGTTCAGAAAATTCTTTTACAAACCAGTAAGTGTACCGCGCCCTGCCTGTTTCGTAAATATCAGGTATCAGCCTGTTATTCATTCCATAAAACGGATCAGGAATCAGCTTGTTTTGCAGTAAGGTAGTAAGCACTGTTCCCGGCACCACGGCGGGCATCCAGTCCTTTAGAGAGAATGATGTAACAGATATCCGCTCCCCCGTTTCTTTGGCAGACAGCTGTTGCACGCATCTGCACTTCCACCCTGAATTAAGTTCGTATTGCTGCTGAGCGTAAACAGAAAAACAAAAGAACAGGGCTGTCAACAACAACCCTGTTCGTAAAATACTGATATAATTCTTTCGCTTTTTCCGCATCAATCATTCATGGGTTACCTGTGTATCTGCAACTGCTTAGCACAACGGTAACCTGCCATGTCCATTTGATTTTTTAATCACTGCATAAACCCATGCTTATCTCTCCAATACCAGATTAAACACCTTACTGAAGGCATCTGTACGCACAGAGAGCAGATACATACCATTTGCCAGTGTGTTGCTGAGTGTCAGTGATTCATCCAGCCTTCCTCCGTTCGCTGTCATTGAACCACGGTAAACAATCTGGCCCAGCACATCCGTAATTTCCAGTGCTACATCATGGCTGGCAACACCCACCCAACCTTTGATGGTTACAACACCACGACTTGGATTGGGAACGACAACAATTCCGTTTTCAGCCAGACTATTGCTAGTTACACCTTCTGCGGTTGCATGTATATATACCCATGCATGCGTTGTAACTGCACATATTCCATTGCTGGTAACCTGGCAACTTACTGAGTCATCGCTGGTGAGACTAAACGTATTGCTCACAAAAACAGCATTAGTAGCTCCCGGCACAGGTATACCATTGATCAGCCACTGATAGGTGGGGCCAACGGCATTTACAACAGACACACTCAACGTATCAAACTGCCCTCTGCCAATGGTAGTACCAGGCGAGGCGGTCATAGTAACAGTTGGCAGAACCTGATCTACTACCGTTTCTTTCACACTCGCACTTGTATCTACGTTCGACAGCCTGCACATATAGTTGCTATACATTACGGCAAACAACTGGTCTCCATTAACAGGCACAAATGAATAGGTGGGCCCGCTGGCGCCCGGTATCAAGGTGCCATTCTTGTACCACATATACAGTGGCGACGGGCCACCAAAAGCTGTAACGCCACTCGCTGTTACTGTGGTTCCTCTGCAAACTGTATCATTAGGGCTGAGTGCCACATCAACAGTTGGTGTGCCAAATGGCAGAACCGTCATGGTTACAGACCTTGTTACTGTAGCAGGTACCGGACAACGGGCGTTGCTGGTCATAGCAACACTAACCACATCTCCGTCGGCAGGTATAAAACTGTATGCACCAGATAGCGAAACCGGGAACCCGTTCACACTCCACTGATATACCGGCGCAGACCCACCATTTACAGCTACCGGAGTAAACAAAACTGAAGCACCGGCGCAAACCGTATCATTAGGTGTAATATTCATAGCTACAACAGGCAATACTGTCCGTGTAATAGAAATCAAAGCTGTTCCGCTCATATTAACACTACAGCCTGTAGCAGTGCTGGTACCAACAACATTGTAAGTACCAGCCACAGTATGTAGCCCAAAATCGAGCAGTGAACCGGTACCTGCAAAAGCGCCAACGGCAGTAGATGCGTTATACAGCATATAATTTACGCCTACCGCAGAACCAGAAAGATATATATGAACACCGGTATCACCATCGCAATGGTTGCCTCCACCTGTTACAGTAAACACCGATGGCGGTGGATATACATTAATAACTTTAGTTACCATGCACCCTGCTGGCAGCTGATAGGTAATAGTAACTGTTCCAAGGCTAACACCCCGCACTACGCCTGATGATAATCCAATAGTTGCAATTGCTGAGTTGGAGCTGGTCCAAACACCACCGGCAGCTGTATCGCTGAGCACCGAGGTGCCACCGAGGCAGGTATTTGCAGAGCCAATAATAGGTGAAGGCATCTGATTAACCGTTACCGGATAGGTTGCCGCACAACCAAAACCATTGGTATAGCTGATCAGGGTTGTGCCTGCTGTAACGCCCGTAACCACCCCGGTTGAGGCACCAATTGTTGCATGCGTTGTATCAGTGCTGCTCCATGTGCCGCCAATTGTTGCACTCAGCAAACTGATCGTCTGTGATTCGCAAACTGAAGCCGGGCCAACAATAGGCAGAGGTATTGGATTAACAACCATGTTCAATGTAACAAAACAGGTTACACCCAATGTATACGTTATAGTAACAAAACCAGATGCTACACCGGTTACAACACCAATGCCGCTCACAGTTGCTATGCCGGGATTGCTGCTGCTCCATGTGCCGCCGGGCACAGAATTTGACAATGTTGTTGTTGATCCGGCACACACATTGGCACTTCCGATTATTGCTCCGGGAAGCGGATGTACGGTTACTGTAATTGTAGCGCTGCACCCCGTAGTTCCTGTCATTGTATACGAAATAACCGCTGTGCCCAGCGACAAGCCGGTCACTACTCCAAAAGCATCAACCGGAGCAACCGCAGTTGATCCGCTGCTCCATGTACCACCCGGAGTTACATCGCTTAAACTGGTAGTCTGTCCGATACAAACATCGGGGCTGCCTGAAATAGCCGCAGGACCGGCATTAACCAGTACTGTTATGGAAACAGTACATCCTGAACCCGTTGTATAGAATATTGTAACCGAGCCCGCCCCTACACCGGTAACTACACCCGTTGAACTATCAACAGTTGCTACTGTAGGATCGCTGGTTGACCAGATGCCGCCAACAGTTGCAATGCTTAGAGTTGTCGTTCCGCCCACGCATACGTTCGGACTACCGGTTATTGGCCCCGGAAGTGGGTTTACTGTCACCACTATAGAAGCAGCACATCCGGCACCCAGCAAATAAGAAATAGTCGTAGTTCCGGCATGAACACCTGTTACTACACCCGTTGCAGGATCTACTGTGGCAACAAAAGTTCCTGTGCTGCTCCATGTACCACCGGGCGCTGGGTTACTGAGTGAAGTTGTGGAGCCAACACATAAAACTGGAGATCCGGTAATACCTGATGGGATTGCATTGACAGTAATTGGCTTCTGAGCACTGCATCCAGTTGGTAATGTATAAATAATATTGGCTGTACCCGGTGCAATACCTCCGGCAAGCCCGGAAGCAGGCAATATGGAGGCAATCAGGGTATTACTGCTGCTCCATGTGCCGCCCGGCGTGCTGCTGGCATAAAGTGCAGTGTTGCCAACACAAATATTTCCTGGGCCACTGATAGGTGCAGGCAGTCCATTCACAGTAACGGTAGTAGTCACCGGGCAGCCTGTTGTAGCCGAGGTATAAGAAATAGTAACCACCCCTGAAATTATGCCCGATACAACACCAAACGGATCAATAGATGCAATTGAAGGGTTGCTGCTGCTCCATGTGCCGCCCGGCAGTGAATTGTATAAAGTAGTAGTGTTGCCTGCACATACCTGCGTTACACCTGTTATTGCAGGCGGTATTGGTGTTACAGTGATTAACTTAGTGGCATAGCATGTTGTAGGCATGGTATAGGAAATAATAACCATTGCTGCAGATACACCGGTAAGCAAGCCGCTGGAAGGTACAATTGTTGCAATAAGAGGATTACCTGAGCTCCAGGTGCCGCCCGAAGCCGTATCAGTATAGTAAGCGGTTTGGCCTACACACACAGATGCAGGCCCCACGATAGGCGCAACCGGATTTACTACCACGGGCACTACTGCCACACAGCCCGTAGAACCCAGGGTATAAGAGATTATTGCAGTTCCCGAAGACATACCGGTAACCACCCCTGTACCGGACCCAATCGCCCCAACCACAGAACTACCTGAACTCCAAACACCTCCCGGAGTAGCATTTGACAGAGTAATGTTGTTACCCATACATACGCTGGATGGGCCGGTAATTGGTGATGGAGACGACACTACCGTAACGGTATTGGTTACCCAGCAGCCACCTGCGGTATATGTAATTGTTGTATTGCCCGTTGCGTTACCGGTAACAATACCTGTGGTGGCACCAACGGAAGCAATACCGGGGCTGGCACTGCTCCACGTACCACCCGGTGTCGGATCAGTAAGCGGTGCACTCTGCCCCACACATACACTTACCAGCCCTGCAATAGGCAATGGCAACGGATTAATTGTAACCAGCTTTACTGCCGCACAGCCTGTTGCAGGCAAAGTATAAAATACCGAATCAATACCCGGAGCAATACCGGTAACAATACCACCACCCGAGACCGTACCCGTAGCAGGCGTGCTGGTGCTCCATGCACCACCGGGCGTTATATCGCTCAGTGTTGTTGTCAGCCCTACACATACTTGCGCAGTGCCGGTTATAACTGCAGGCAGCGGATTTACAGTAACTCTTGCTGTGGTTGTGCAACCACTACCCAGTGAATAAGTAATCAGCGCAGTGCCGGCAGACATGCCGGTTACCGTTCCAGATGCACCGCCTATTACTGCTATACCAGGGCTGGCACTGGTCCAGGCACCACCGGTAACAGTATCAGTAAGCGTAGTAGTGCTGTTCACACAAACTGTAAATGGCCCCACAATTGCAGACGGTAAAGGATTGACAGTAACCACCACATCAGAATAACAACCTGTGGGTAGCATGTACTTCACAACGGTAGTACCTGCGGCGATCCCGCCTACAGTACCCGTGGTACTCACCGTTCCTGTCAGCGGTGCACTGCTGCTCCATGTGCCGCCCGATGTGGCTTCCGTAAGCAAAGTAGTGAACCCAACACATACCTGAGGGGTTCCGCCTATTGGTGCGGGACTGGGGTTAACGGTAATATTTTTTGTTACGGTGCAGCCCGTTCCCAGTGAGTAAGTAACCGTAGTGGTGCCAGAGATAACCCCCGTAAGCACACCGGTGAGTGAGCCTATCAGTGCCACTGATGTGGAACTGCTCGTCCATACACCACCGGGCACTGCATCTGTAAGCGTTAGTGTTGACAAAGTACATGCAGTTGATCCGCCGCTTATAGCTGATGGCGTGGCACTGACAGTAATATTCTTGCTTATCTGGCAGCCGGTTGTTGTAAGGGTATATGTAATATTTGTTGTGCCTGTAGCCAGTCCGTTTACAACACCGGTAGTAGCGCCAATAGTGGCTATCCCCGTTGCACTGCTTGTCCAGGTGCCGCCCGGTGTTGGGTCAGTAACTGTAATACTAGACCCCACACATACTGCAGACGGTCCACCAATGGCCGCCGGTAATGGATTAATCGTTATCACTGCGCTGCCGGTCATGGTTCTGCTACAGCCGGTTATTGCATTTGTTGCAACAACTGTGTAGGTACCACTTCCTGTGATCAAACCAAAGTCAAGCGAACCACCGGTACCTGCTATAGGTACACCCACAGGGAACGCCCCATTATACAACTGGTAATTTACACCTACCGATGAGCAGCTCAGCCCCACATGCAGGCCCATGCCACCGGCACAATAATTACCGCCTCCGGTTACATTACACAAAGGTGGCAACGGATTAACGGTTACAACGGCGGTTACATAGCACCCAGTACCTATTATGTAGGTCATTGTTGAAGTACCTCCCGCAACACCCGTCACAACGCCCGATGCAGATCCAACTGTGGCTATGGGCAGCGATGAACTCCCCCAAGTACCGCCCGGCGTGGCATCTATCAATGTTGTTGTTGCCCCCTGGCAAATCTGCAAGCCACCCGATATTGGCGCAGGCAGCGGATTTACCGTAATCACTTTTGTTTTATAGCAGGTGGTGCCCAGCGTGTATGAAATAGTTGTCGTACCTGCGGAAACACCTGACACAATGCCCGTTACCGAACCAACAGTTGCTACCGTCGTAGTGCTGCTGCTCCATGCGCCCCCGCCTGTGCATGTAAGAGTAATACTCGAACCAGCGCATACCACTCCTGGCCCGGATATGCTACCCGGCAACGGATTCACAGTGATTACCTGTGTTGAGTAACAACCTGCCCCCAGCGAATAAGTTATAGTTGAAATTCCGGCAGTAAGCCCGGTTACTACACCACCGCTTGTTATAGGTGCAATAGCCGGTACACTACTGCTCCATGTGCCGCCGCCCGTAATGTCAAACAGCGTTGTATTGGAGCCCTGGCACACCTGAAACGAACCAGTGATGGGTGCCGGAGATGTATTTACTGATACAGTAAACGAACCGGGCGCGCCACTGCACCCTCCCGGTAAAGTATAGTAGATGGTTGCTACACCAGGCCCCACAGCCGTCACAACTCCTGAGAGCGAACCAACCGTGGCTATAAGTGCATTGCTGGTACTCCAGGTACCACCCGGCACAGCATCAGTTAAAGTAGTGGTAAGCCCCACACAAAGTGCATGGGTACCTGCAATTGGCGCAGGCAGTGGATTAATGGTAACCGGTATGGTAGTAAAACAACCGGAAGGTATGGTGAAAGTAATAATAGCAACACCCGAAGCCACACCCGTTACAATGCCCGTTGATGAACCAACTGTTGCAATACCCGGAGAACCCGAACTCCATGTGCCAGCACCGCCGCCAAACAAAGAAGTAGTTGCCCCTAAGCACGACCAGGGAGTACCTGTTATAGGAGAAGGCGGAGGATTGACTGTTACTGTAAGTGTTGAATAGCACCCGGTACCTATTGTATAATAAATCACTGCCGTTCCGGGAGAAACTCCGGTATCAACACCCAGCCCCACATCAATTCCCACTGTAAGCGGGCTACTGCTGGCCCAGTAACCGCCGGGCGTTGCGTCAGCAAGCGTATCTATACTGCCCATACACATCAACGCACTTCCGGTAATGGGTGCAGGTGGTGGCAGAACTGTCATTGGGAAGGTGGTAAAACAGCCTGTTGGCAACGTATATGTAATAACGACAGGCCCCGCAGAAACACCCAGCACAATACCCGAAGAAGACCCTACCGTGGCTATACTGGCATTGCTGCTCGACCATGTGCCACCGGATGAGCAGAACAATGAACTGGTTTGCGCCACGCATACTGTTGTCAGCCCTGTTATAGCCGATGGTAGCGGATTCACCGTTATCAGCAGCGTAGCGTAACAGCCCCCAGGCAAAGTATAGGATATGGTTACAGTGCCTGCACTAGCCCCTGTAACCAAGCCTGTAGAAGACCCTACCGTGGCAATAAACACATTGCTGCTGCTCCATGTGCCACCTGCAGTTGCATCTGTGAGTACTATGGCTGAGCCTACACAAACTGCTGCCGGCCCTGCTATGGGAGCCGGAGAAACATTTACGGTTTCAGAGCGCGTAGTTGTGCAGCTGCCTATGGAATACGTAATCGTTGTAACACCCGGAGTAAGCCCGCTTACCAGCCCGGTGGTTGCGCCGATTGTGGCTACCCCTGTGGCACTGCTGCTCCAGGTACCCCCGGGTATAAGGTCAGTTAACGTTACTGTAGATCCGGTACAAACCGATGCAGGGCCGGATATAGCCGATGGGCCGGCTACTACTGTTACACTGATGGTTGCGGCACAACCCGTAGGCAGCGTATAACTGATCGTAGCGGTGCCCGGAGACACCCCGGTGACGACTCCGGACGAAGACCCAACTGTTGCTGCCGCCGGATTACTACTGGCCCATGTACCGCCCGATGTAGGATCTGTAAACGTAAATGTGGTTCCGGCACACAACGTTGTTACACCTGTTATAGTACCGGGTGGCGTATTAAGCACCAGAAAAACCGATGCTGTTGCTGATGAAATTCCGCTGTTGGTGCAGATAACCAGGCACCGATAATACATGCTAGATGTTACAGAAGCAGTATAGGTTGCATTAGTAGCTCCGGCAATATTTGTCCAGGTAACATTATTGGGCGACGACTGCCACTGATAGGTAACACCCAAAGCTGTTGACGCACCTGTAAGCGTAAGCAATGAAGTGTATGATGAACACCCTGTAGTAACAGATGCAGAAACGCTGCCGGCCGCAGGCGTACCTGTGCATTGTGGCGACCATCTGTAAATCTGATTGGTAGCCGGTAGGCCAGTCAGGAACCTGTAGTCGGTCGTCATACTTGGCGTTGGCGACGATCCGGTGCCGTTAAGCGACCAGTAGTTGGGTGTACCTGTTGTTGGAAACCCTCCTACCCCATCTGTAATACCGATTGCAAAATGACCAGTACCGGTCGAACCTGAACTTATGTTTTTGTAAGCGAAGTCTATGATGTTGGTCGTTTCATATAAAATGATCTCAACATCTTCTGCTGCGGAAGAGGAAGGATACAAACCACAGTGATAAAATTCGATCGTAAACACGCGATTGGGCGCAGAGCCTGTAGTGGCATAACGCACGTTGTTTGCTGTAACCAGCACATCCAGCCACATTGCTGCAATGATTGGCCTCGCCAAGTTAAAGTTGCCAAAACCACCAGTGGTCGTATTAGACAGATCGCAGTCATAAGTGTTGTATACAGTCGTCCCGAAAGTCTGTCCCAGAACAATCCAGCAATTCTGTGATGCGGATAACGAAGTGTACGTATTACCACAGTACACAAAATTGAATCCTATGGGTATACTATTATAATAACAATCGTCGAAAATAGTAGACCCCCAACCGGTACCACCACTCGAATTGATAAAACCAGCCGAGGGCGAAGTATAACTGCCGCTAAAGGCAGTAAAAGCATAGTCACTCAGCGCCTGCCCAAATGACAGATGACTGTACAGAAATATTAACAGAAGCAGTAAAGCTTTCTTCATAAGCAATGAAAAATTAGATTGAGAGGGTTTCATAGAAATTAATTTAATGCTACACCTATAAAGGTAACCAATTTTCAGATATAATCTTTAAGCTGCCTCCGCTTTTTTTAGACACACATTGTGGATTCCAACTGATTATCAGTATATCTTTACAGCCAGCAATGACCCCCAGAAAAATCGTTTGCACAGTTACCAACGACCTCAACTACGACCAGCGCATGATTCGCATCTGCACATCGCTGTCAGATGCAGGTTACGACGTTACACTTGTTGGGTTCAAACGCAAAAAAAGCATGCCACTTACCGCCAGGCCGTTTAAGCAGGTTCGCCTGCCTATAATTGTTGAGCAGGGCAAACTCATGTACGCTCATTACTGGTTCAATCTGTTCTTTTTCCTGTTATTCCGCAAGGCCGATGCAATCTGCGCCATAGACCTCGACACCATTCTGCCGGTATATTATGCCTCACGGCTGCTTGGTAAAAAGCGGGTGTACGATGCCCACGAGATTTTCACAGAGCTCAAAGAGGTTATTTCCCGGCCTTCCGTTTACAAAATGTGGTCTTGGATAGGCAACCACTGCGTGCCGCACTTCAAAACCGGATACACCATTGGCGACTGCTATGCGGCACATTTCAAAAAACTGTATGGAGTAGATTACGGTGTGGTGCGCAATGCCACCATCCTGAAACCGCTGCAAATACCTGCCAAACCCGAACGCACCATTTTGTACCAGGGCTGGGTAAATGTAGGCAGGTGTTTTGAGCAGCTCATACCGGCTATGAAACAGGTTGATGCAAAACTCATTGTCTGCGGGGAAGGCAATTTTTATGCGCAGGCTGTTGCCCTGGCCAAAGAACACGGACTGGAAGAAAAAGTGATCTTTAAAGGTTACATACCTCCGGCTCAGCTTGGCGAATATACACGCAGCGCCACAGTGGGCATTACACTGTTTGAAGATACCAGCCTAAGCAACCGCCTCTCTCTGGCCAACCGCTTTTTCGATTATATGCATGCCGGGGTTCCGCAGTTGTGCAACAAATACGCTGAGTATGAAGTGGTCAACAGCCGCTTTGAGGTTGCCTGCCTGGTACCTGACCTTACACCAGATGCAATTGCCGCAGCACTGAACAAACTGCTCACCGACAATACTTATTACAACCGCCTGCAGCAAAACTGCCTGGCGGCACGCGAAGTATACTGCTGGCAGGAAGAAGAGAAAAAACTGGTTTCCACCTACAAAAAACTGTTCAATGAGCTCTGAGCAAAAAACGGCTGTTCAATTCAGTGTCATCATTGCTGCATACAATGCCGGGCAAACGATAGCGCGGGCACTGGATTCTGTGCTGTCGCAATCCTTTCCAGCCCACGAGATTATTGTAGTTGACGATGCCAGTACCGATGATACTTTTGCGATTATCCGTGCTCGCTACCCCGGTGTAAAGGTTATACAGAAACTTGACAACTACGGCGGATCAGTAGCCCGCAACACAGGCATGGAAGCGGCCACCGGCAACTACATCGCTTTTCTGGATGCCGACGATGCATGGCACAGGCACAAGCTCATGCTCATCAAAACAATTCTGGAGTCCAACCCCGGCATCAACCTGTTTTATCATCCCTACACCCAGAACGATATACTGGGCAAGAACCTGCCCGAAAACGTAGTGGTATACAAACTGCCTTTTGTAAAACTGCTGCCCGGCAACATTATCGCCACCTCCTGCGCTGTTATTCGCAACGATCCGTCTTTCCGTTTCGATCCGGTAATGCGCTACAGTGAAGACTACGACCTGTGGCTGCGCATAGGCTACAAACACCGTGTATATTTTGTGAATATTCCGCTCACCCAAATCTACAGGCCCTTTACCTCAAAAGGTGGCGTGAGCGAAAAAAAATGGAAAATGCGCAAAGGCGAAATGCGTGCCTACCGTAAATTGGTAAGGCTTAATCCGCTGTTTATTTTCTTGCTGCCCTTCCTCATTCTATCCAGCCTGGGTAAGCATGTGTTGAAAATGATTATGCCGGCTAGGTAAAAAACTGTACGTAAAATCAGGAAACGGGTTGCTTCCTTTTCTAGTAATAACATACCAGAAAAAGTACACCTGTAAGTAGAACCGGTACTGCAACATGCAGCACAATAGGCGCAGCCCCACCTGAGACTGCGCCTCCAGTACAGCAAACCACCGGCTAGCTCAGTTTCTTAAATCTTGCCTGAAAGAACCTGAGGTACTGTGGTTCGTAAATCATGCTGAGCCCTTTTATAGCATTCCGTCTCTGGTATACGCTCTGCACAGATTCTGCAATCACATCCATATGTGCCTGTGTATATACACGCCTCGGAATGGTCAGTCGCACGAGCTCCAGTTTCGGATAGTAGTGATCGCCTGTTTTTGCGTTCCTGCCGGCCGATACTATGCCCCGCTCCATAGTTCTAATACCCGCATCTTCGTATATCTCGGCGGCAAGTACCTGTGCCGGAAACTGATCTTGTTTTAAATGGGGCAGAAATTGCTTTGCATCTATAAAAATACCATGGCCGCCTATAGGCTGCACTATAGGTATACCTGCATGTTGCATCTGGCCGCCCAGGTACATTACCTGCCCTATCCTGGCTTTCATATGCTCGTCCTGCACCGACTCTTCAATACCTATCGCCATTGCCTCCATATCGCGCCCTGCAAGGCCACCATATGTATGCAGGCCCTCATACACCACCACAAGGTTGCTGGCCTCTGCATAGGCATCATCATCATTCAGCGCCAGAAAACCACCAATGTTTACCAATGCATCTTTCTTGCCACTGAAGGTGGCACCATCGGTATAGCTGCATATTTCTTTTACAATACTGGCTATAGTCCGCTTTGCATAGGGCTTTTCGTGCTGCTGTATAAAGTAGGCATTCTCTGCAATCCTTGTCATATCCAGCATCACCTTTATGCCATGCTTGCCTGTGAGCGCTCGCACCTCCTTCAGATTTTTCATAGATACCGGCTGCCCCCCTGCAAGGTTCACCGTTACTGCTACGCATATATACGGAATCCGTTTAGCGCCATACTTTTTAATTACGCGCTCCAGTTTGTTCAGGTCTACATTCCCTTTAAATGGATGAAGGCTTTGCGGGTCATGTGCCTCGTCAATAATTACATCAACAAAAGTACCCCCTGCCAATTCCTGGTGCAGGCGAGTAGTAGTAAAGTACATATTGCCCGGAATGATATCTCCTTTCTTGATCATCACCTGCGAGAGTATGTTCTCTGCTCCCCTGCCCTGATGGGTGGGTATCAGGTGCTTGTAGCCATAATATTTTTTGACTGCTTTCTCCAGGGTATAGAAATTAGCACTGCCGGCATAAGCTTCATCGCCCCTCATCATGCCGGCCCATTGCCGGTCGCTCATTGCCGATGTGCCGCTATCGGTAAGCAGGTCTATATACACATCCTCCGACTTCAGCAAAAACGTGTTGTACCCTGCATCTTTGATCGCCTTTGCCCGCTGCTGCCTGGTGGTCATTTTCAGCAATTCCACCATTTTAATCTTAAACGGTTCCGCCCATGAGCGTTTTTCCAGTTGTGGCATATTTCTATTTTTTTTGCAAAGGAACGACCCTTAACAGCATTAAAATATGACAAACATCATATCCGGGGCTCTACTCTTTCTATATAACGCCTGAAAAATAAATGAACATTTAGAAGAAAATAGACTTCCCGGTGAACCTTGCTGAATTTCAACGGTGCTCCACGCAGGCGCAAAAAACAATCAGGAAACCATATGCTTTTTTTTCTGGTGATAACTTACCAGAAAAAGCACACCTACCAGCAGAAATGGCACCGCAACATTCAGCACAATAAGTAACGACTTCCAGAATGGAAAATGGTTCCGTTCGTAATTGATCCTGAACACCAAAACACAAAATAGCAGGCCTAAGATGAGAAAAATAATGCCGCCTGCTTTCTCCCATTTCCATGCTACAGCAAGAAACAATATAAAAATGTAACTCGGTATCAGGTGCACCAGAAAATGACTGATTTGTTGCCATATAGTTAGCCCTGGTTCAAAAGAATCCAGTGCAAACATGCTGATCAAAATCAGCATGAACAATAGGTCCTCCTGATGTCAAATTTGTTGCTGTAGCATTATTGAAAATATAAACATCATGAGTATCAGTAGGATATGTGGATGGGGTAGGATAATAGCCACCATAAGAAAATTCTAAAATAATATCCTGATTTGTATATTCGTTCATGAGAAAACGACGGTCACAGTGCCAGTTTCCATTGCAACTCGTGCCGCCAAGAACACCACACCAATTTGAATAACCATCATCAAATACAGTAGCACCAGATGAGTCGTGAATACTCTGCGCATACAAATAACAAGACCATGCACCAGAACTAGGAATTTCTTTAAATCCCATTGCTCTACTGGATAAAAAGAATATCGTTATCGTTAAAACAATTTTTTTAGAAAGCAAATATGCAGTTTTGCTACAATGAGAGGATAATTTATTCATAAATTAAATTTTATAATTTAATCACTATTGAATAATAAATTTTCCATTTGCAATTACTCCTTTCTCATTACAAAGTCTATAGTAATAAAAGCCAGAAGGCAAATCATTCCGCTCAATTCTAAACATATTTGTATTGCCTTTCAACTCTTCTTGAATTTGTCCCTGCGTGTTAAAAATTAAAAGGCGATAATTTTGTCCAAAAGGATTATTAAATACTAATGTAGCATGTTTAGAAAATGGGTTCGGATAAAGATTTACATAATGATATTTATCTACGTCAGTAACAGATGTACTTGAAGCCTTTTCAACAACTACGTTATCGATAAAATAATATGCTCTGTAGGGTGCTGCCTTTATCGCATTTCCATTAAAACCTAAGACATTCATTGAACTCCAGTTTTTAAAACATCCAATTATAATGCTAGTATAAGCAGAATCAGCAATGAAAACCCCTGATAATTTAGTCCAATTAGTTGTGTCGGTAATAATACCATAACTTGTATAATCTATCTTTGGTGTTTCAACAAGTCCTCCGATTGCATACTGATCCGGACTACCATAAGTAGTAAATAATACACCCATGGCATCTGTTGCGAATCTTGAACTGTCTGCCAAAGACACATGTATTGTTACTTTGTAGGCCGTATCTATTTCTAAAGGAGGTATATCTCTAATTAAATACTCTTTGTAGGCGTGAAAGAGAGAATCATAAACATAAATTCCAGCATATGCAACACCATCTTCCGCTGCTTGATTACCCCATGTATTGTGTGGCACTCCCATAATAGGTACTGGTCTTCCAATAGATAACGCTGCAGTATCACAAGCATTGTAGTAATCTGCTGTCCCCTGTGTCGCTTGCCCCCACCCTACGCAGCCTAATGAATATTTAGCATGGCTAATATTAAATCCCGTTGGGCAAGAATCAGCCTGTTCAAAGCTGTAATTGGGTACTATGTTTTGTGCTCGGGTATTATACAAAGCAACAAGAAATACAAGCAAAGTAAGTAGTGTATTTTTCATCATTTCCATTTTAACCCAAGCTACTAATAAATACAGACTTTAAAAAAACAATTAAACAATTTATCAAAACCTAACGTATTCTTTCATAAAATTATACCATCCAATTCGTAGTACACCCCGTTTTTTAACGGTAGTTTTTACCTTTTTTAACGGTAGTTACGTACCGTTATTTGACGGTATTTATGTTCATAGAAAGCCGCCGACTTCGCGCATCATTTTTACTTGTACAATATTCCTTATAAAACTGTACTAAAAATTTTCTATCGCAGGCCCGCTCCGCCCTTTCATAAGCCGTATACGTCCTATCATAGAAATTCAATTTTGCTATTACAATCCAATAACAGATATTTACAAATTTCACAGCGCGCCAGTTGCGCTTACAGCAAACCCAAAATCAGAGAAAACTAACACCCGGATTATATAATAACTTTGTAAATCAATTTAGGGGCGAGGCAAGGAGAACCACTTCCGGTTTACCTGCCGACAGGCACGGTTTTTCTGCCTCCGGAAGAAACCGGAAGTAAAACGGAATTTACCGGAGATACAAATAATTGATAATCAATCACTTAATTTTTTCAGGCAATTTTCCTGTAACCGGAAGTAAAACGGAAGTTTAGCACGGCTGGGTTCTTCCGTTTTATAGTGAACTTTGTGCTTTATAAACATCAATCTACCTTGTGAACTTAGTGGTAGAATATTTTACCAAACATGTGATTTTTCACATTGTTCACCATGAGTAAGAATTGGGGAATTTCCCCTCATAGAATTTAGCAATCACGAATTAACCAATTCGAAATACCCAATTCCCAATCCCAAAAAGGTGTGGCAAAAGTGGGGAGAAAATGGGGAATTCTTATCCACATTTCAGACGCTAGTAATTGATAATCAATGTTTTAATAAAAATGCAACACAAAATTCCCCGGGTGGGGAATTTTGTAAAAATGAATCTTGAAAATCCTAAAATCCAAACATCCTGTTCAACTCCCGACCATCTACTAACTACTAACGACTATGTACCAAAAACTAATTACTAATTACTAATTACCAACTACCAATTACTAATTACAATCTGCCCTTCCCCACATCTTATTCCTCCCGAGCACATACTATTTACCAACGACTATGGACCCGCTACTAATTACCAATTACTATCTACCATCCAACACAACTCATCCATCCCGACCAATTACTAATTACCAATTACTAATTACTAAAGACTATCTACTATCTACTCTTTTTGACTTTCTACCATCTACTCTATACTTTTACCTCTGAATGGAAACCAGCCTTGCCAAAACCCGTATAGAACTGCTGTTGTTGTTCATATTATACATGTTCATCCTTCCACGGGTGTATATGGATTACGACATGGGTTTCTGGCGGCAATGGGCCCTGTATATACACCAGCACGGCATAACGGGTGCATATGCACAGGGGTCACCCATCAACTACCTGCCGGTATTTACTTATGGCCTCTACCTTTATGATCTGCTACAGGGTACCGAAGCCAATATCATCCACAACATCAACAATATTAAAATACTGTTCGTCTGTTTCGATTTTCTGCCATTGGCGGTATTGTGTGCTTTCAGGCAGAAGATTCTGAATTTCAAAATCCCCCACCTGTTTCTGTTGCTCAATATTGCCTATGTGTTTAACTCAATGGTCTGGGGTCAGATAGACAGCATATACACTAATCTGGCCTTTCTGGCCATTATTACCGCTGCCTGCTACCCTGTAACCGGGCTGGTACTGTATCTGCTGGCGCTCAATACCAAGCAGCAGGCCATAGAATTTTTGCCAGTAATAGTCGCGGTGTTGTTATACAGTGTCAGAAACTTAAAAACGCTATTCACTGGTATTCTTGTTGGTGTTGCAGTGCAGTTCATTATCCTGCTGCCGTTCATAGGCAATGGTGGTGTAAACAGGCTGCTGGGTTTTGCTGCAAATTCTGTGGGGCTGTATCACAATCTTTCTATTTCGGCATTCAACATATGGTATCTCATCACCGCCGGCAATCCTTATTTTATCAACGACACCGATACCTATTTCCTGTTGTCGTACAGATCAATTGGCTTGGGAATGTTCGTACTGGCTGCGGCGGCTGTATTTTTCCCACTGCTCAAAACGCTATGGAAACAGCGCAAAGCCAACCTGCCATTCAGCGAAGAAACCTGGCAAACTGTGCTATTGTCAACAGGTATGCTGTGCCTGTACTTCTTTTATTTCAACACACAAATGCACGAACGGTATGCCCATCCTATTATAATATTCTTCTTCTTTTACGGAGTGGTGTCAAAGAATTACAGGCTGTGTATTTTGGCTTCTATACCCTACCTGCTCAGCCTCGACAAAGCGTTCTCCTTCCCCGATGGGTACCTGCCAATCGTTCACTATAAGTTTATATACGCATCAAAGGTCATAGCGCTGTGGTATACGGCAACTGTGATTTATGGCAGTTACCTATTGTACAGGGTTCACAGGCCATTGAATACACTACAGGCAGTTTAATAATTCAACCTGGGTACAGGCTTAGCTTTTCTTGAGCACCAGCCTGTCCAGGCTTTCCTGCGCCAGCGGATGATAGTTCATACGGTACTTGCCATAAATGCTGCGCGCCATAGCGGCACCGGCAGGCGTTTTCATCATTTCGCCATAGAGCGGTTCCAGAAATTTCCTTCGGCCCACACTGCTCAGGAATTTGTCCATAGCACCATAAGCCGTACTGTAACCGGTGCGCACAGAAATAATAAACCACAGATCGGCAATCTCGCTGTTTTCAGAGGCCGAAAGGTCAAAAGCTGCATCCAGTTTCCGCATCTGCATAGTAGACAGCGTTGCCGGCATCTTCCGCAGAAAATGAAGCCATTCGTGCGTAGTCCAATCAACGGTTGTCAGTTGTTCAGCAGGTATTCCGCTCAGAAATTTGTTTCGCTGAGAATCTACTTTACTGAATCGCTCCTGGCCTGCCCTGGGACAGTTGGCTGGAATACCGGGGCCGTACACCCACGCATTTATATTCAGCTTCTTTCTCAGGTCGTCATCACCTTTGATCAGCGCTGTATCCAGGTACTTTAGAAAAGCCTCCGTTGTGATAGTTTTGAACGCATGAGATTCAAAGTACTTTGCCAGAAACCGGTCAAATACATCACGGCTCACAGACTGCTCAATCAGTTTCAAAAAGTGCGAACCCTTCTCATAAGGTATATCCGTCAACCCGTCGTCCGGGTCGCGGCCTTTAAGGTTCAGTTTCAGCCAGGTGTCATGATTGGTGGCACTCAGTTCCCCAACTGCAGTCACGAAATCCTGATAGCCGAGTTCCCAAAGCATATCAGAGTAACTGGAACCGAGCATCCGCTCAGTTATCCTTCTTTCAAAATAATTGGTAAAGCCTTCATTCAGCCAGAAGTCGTTCCAGGTGGCATTGGTTACCAGATTCCCGCTCCAGCTATGCGCCAGTTCGTGCGCAATAAGGCTCACCAGCGACCTGTCTCCGGCTATTATAGTAGGCGTAACAAAGGTGAGCCGGGGGTTTTCCATACCACCTATAGGGAAGCCGGGCGGACAGATCAGCACATCATACCTGCCCCAGCGGTAGGGGCCGTACAGCTGCTCAGCCGCATCAACCATGCGGCCGGCATCAGCCAGCTCCCATGCGGCTTTTTCTATCATACCCTGCTCGGCATAAACACCCGTGCGGTCATCTATCTGCCTGAAAGCTATATCGCCAACTGCCAGCGCCATCAGGTAAGCCGGTATAGGTGTGTCCATATTGAAATTATAAACACCACTGTCGTTTACAGCCTGCGGATTTTCAGCACTCATCAGTGCCATCAGGCCCTTTGGTACCGCCACATGCGCACTGTAGGTAAACCTGATACCCGGACCATCGGCACATGGTATCCACGACCTGGCATAAATAGACTCAGACTGTGTAAACAAAAACGGATGCACCTTGTCGTGGGTTTGTTGCGGATTCAGCCACTGGAGCGCTCGTGCCTTGGGCCCGGTTTTATAGCATACCATCACATTCACCGACTTGTCTTTTATGGGTATATGCAGCGCGCTTCCCAAAAATCTGATCTGCGTATCCAGTACAAACTTCACTTCATTACCATCAACCAGTACATGATCTATGGTCAGGTCGTAGGTATCCAGTATCAGTGTTTTAGCCTTCGATTTGTTGTCTATTGTCCACAAAGCACAACCCCTGATCTGCTTTTTATCCATGTCCACCTGAATGTCCAGATTCAGGTGTTTCATTTCCACACTGTCTGCGTTGGAGAGTGTGTGCGCATCCTTAACATGAATTACAGTATCGGCACTTTTAGCCTTCGTATCAGTAGTTACCTGCTTTTTCCCTGTGCACGAAAACAATACTGTGCACACAAGCAGTAACGAAATATTTTTTACCATACCAGATTAATATGGTTTAAAGATAAGCAAATCAGGGAATGGCGGCTGTACAAAATCAGCCGCAGGCAATAATGCCCGTTACGCGCATCACTGCATACAAATTAACAATATCAGTTGCCCAATCGCCCGCCTAGTGCCTGATCAATCTGAAAGCATTGTTCCATTTACCGTGCTGCATACCGGGTATGCACCACAGCATACACAATGGCTCAATGGCCCGGGCGGCTGTCGCCTTGCCCATATCTTCCACAGCCCAGCCAAACTCCACAAGTAAATTGTGTACTTTCTTTTTGGCATCATCATTATTGCCACAAATAAACATACTTGGCTGCTCTGCAAAAGGCGGATCAACCATATAGGCATTGCCTACGCAGCTGAAAGATTTGACAAAGTGTATTTCAGGAAAACGGAGCTGCAACTGCTCCATCAGCGATTCGTCGAGGTTTGTAAAAAATTTCAATACACCATTTTCAGGTGCAGCATTTGCAATCGGGTTGGTAGTATCTATAACATTTTTCCACTGCAGATTTTGCGGGCCTGCCTCTTCAATTGCATTTGCAGCCACATTACCCTTTACCGCCAGCACTACCATTTTGCCAAACTTGGCAGCATCTGTAAAACTGCCTACATGGGCTTTCCCTTCTGCCTTAGCCAGCCAATCATCCAGCTTGGCAACATTGCGGGTGCCCAGCATTACCTCATATCCATGTTTCAGAAAACCATTGCCCAGCGACCTGGCTACTACACCTGACCCTATAATTCCAATCTTTTTCATTTCATCTGATTTTGGGGCAAATTAATTGAAAAATCAGAACAAAAAAGATGATCATTATTAGTCTTCCCTATTCGCCTATATAGAATATCCGCTCAGTAAAAAAGATGAATTGAAAAACGATAACCACATTATCGAATTGTCGCATTTCTACATTGTCCTTACTCCCTCATCATAGATTCAATGACCTGTGCAATATCTTCAGCATTGGGCTTAGAGAAATAATCACCGTCAGTTGAGTATGCCGGACGGTGTGCTTTGGCAGTAATGGTTCTTGGTGCTACATCCAGCCATCTGAAACCACCCTGAATTTCCATTACCTGCTGGAACATGTATGCACTTGCTCCTCCCGGTACGTCTTCATCAACAAAAACAATGCGGTTGGTTTTCTCCAGTGACTGCACAATAATATGGTTGATGTCAAACGGAAGCAATGTACGCACATCAATCACCTCGCAGCTTATGCCCTGCGGTTCCAGATAATTCACAATAGCCTCCTCAATAATCCTTAAAGTAGAGCCGTACGAAACAATTGTAATATCAGCTCCTTCCCTGATCACTTCTGGCACCCCGAAAGGAACAGTATACTCACTCAGGTTAGATGGCATTTTTTCTTTCAGGCGGTAACCGTTCAGGCACTCAATAACTATACCCGGCTCATCGCTTTGCAGCAGTGTGTTGTACATACCCGCAGCCTGCGTCAGATTCCTGGGCACACAGAGATACATGCCCCTTACCGCATTCAGGATCATTCCCATTGGTGAGCCGCTGTGCCACAAACCTTCCAGCCTGTGGCCACGCGTACGCACTATGATCGGGCATTTCTGCCCGCCCCTGGTGCGGTATTGCATTGTTGAAACATCATCGCTCAGCGGCTGCAGGCCATACAGCAGATAATCGAGATACTGTATTTCGGCAATAGGCCGCAGGCCACGCATGGCCAGCCCTATACCCTGCCCTACAATCGTTGCTTCGCGTATTCCCGTATCGGTGACGCGCATTACACCATATTTCTCCTGTAGCCCGGCAAAACCCTGGTTCACATCACCAATCTTACCCAGGTCCTCACCAAAAGCCACTACCGCAGGATTATTGGCAAGCGTTATGTCAAAAAACTTATTGATTACTTCAAAACCATTCAGCACCTGCGCATCAGCGTCAAACTGAGCCGGCACCTCTTTAACCTTCATTGCACCAAACCTCGATTCAGAATACAGGTGAGAAGAGAATTTCTCTGCGTTGTCTGCCTGAATGTAATTGTAAAAATTACGTAACGAACGAACGGCATCTCCGTCGGCGCCGCATAAAGCCAGCACCTTGCGAACTGCCTGCATCACATCTTTACGTATAGGCTCGCGTATGGCGTTCAACTCCTGCACAATAGCCGCTACCGCAGCAGCATTTTCTCCTGCCTCATATACCGCCTGATTACACAAACGAGTAGCATCTGCTATCTGATCTTTAATAGGTGAGATGAAATCATTCCATGCCCGCTGTTTTGCCTCTCTGGCTTCATTTTTCGCCTCCTCTTCAATAACCACAATCTCCGCTTCACTGGCAATTTTATTATCAATCAGGAATTGCCTCATTTTAAGAATACAGTCCCATTCTTTTTCCCATTCCAGCCGCTCTTTGCTCTTGTAGCGCTCGTGCGAGCCCGATGTGGAATGCCCCTGTGGCTGGGTAACTTCCTGCACATGAAATATAGACGGTATGTGCGTATCTCTGACTTTGGCAATACCCTGCTGAAATGTCTGTACCAATGCCGGATAATCCCAGCCTTTTACAGTATAAATATTAATGCCGCCTTTCTTGTCGTCCCACTGCATACCAGCCAGTGCATCCGAAATGGAATTCTTGGTAGTCTGGTATTTTCTCGGCACTGAAATACCATAGCCGTCGTCCCAGATAAAAATAGCCAGCGGCACCTGCAGAACGCCTGCAGCATTCACGCTTTCCCAGAACGGCCCTTCAGAGGTGGCAGCATCGCCTATTGTACAAAAGATAACCTCGTTCCCTTTATCGGTAAATTTCTCAAATCCGGTTTGCAGGCCTTCAATGTTTCTGTATAGTTTTGATGCATAAGCAAGCCCCAGCGCCCTGATCATCTGGCCGGCAGTGGGTGATATATCACTGCTCGACTGTGGCTCCTGCATCAGGTCTTTCCAGTCACCACCTTCATCCAACCAGCGTGTGCCATAGTGGCCATTCATCATTCGCCCGCCAGATGAAGGCTCGTTCTCCACACTCATATCGGCATACAGCTGAGCAAAAAACTTCTGTATGTCACTCATTCCGGTGGCAAACATCAATGTCTGATCCCTGTAGTATCCTGAGCGTATGTCACCCGCCCTGAAACACTTGGATGCTGCTATCTGTGCCAGTTCTTTACCATCGCCGAATATGCCGAATTTAGCTTTGCCGGTCAGTACTTCCCTCCTTCCTATGAGGCTGGCTTCACGGCTGGCAACTGCCAGGCGGAAATCATCCAGCACCCCCTGTTTGAATTCATCAAACGACAACCTTACTGACTTTGCATTACTAACTACCTGAGGCATATTCAATTAAAATTAACTATATAAAGATTCAGAAACAAAGATAGGCGTATCACCGAAAACGGGCAATGAAGTTAAGGTGAAAAAATGAAATTGAGTAACCACAAACGCTTGAATTATATAATATTTTCCATTATCGAAATGAGGCTATCTATACATAAAATTGGTTCTGAGGAATACTCAATCAAACTATGAGCGGCATGAACAAAAGAAAAAGGCAGAATTTATGTAACTGAATTCAGCCTTTTTTGCAAAACCTACCCTCAAAATCGCCCATCCGGCCCCTCTATCTCAATCGCTCTACCCTGCAACAAGGGCTGTAAAATCAAATTTACAGCCCTTGTTGAATATTATAATACCAACCAACCAATAAACTAATCAACTAATCAACCATTCACCAAATCAACCAATAAACTACCTCCTTCCCGGCATCATGCCCGGCATACCCATTCCTCCGCCTTTCATTTTGTTCATCATGCCCATCATCTGCTTCATCTGATCAAACTGTTTCATGAAAGCATTTACTTCATTTAAGTCTTTACCGCAGCCTTTGGCAATACGCTTGCGGCGGCTGCCATCAATCACTTCAGGATTACTGCGCTCATAGGGTGTCATTGAATTGATGATTGCTTCAATGCCGGTAAAAGCATCATCAGAAATATCAATCTCCTTAATAGCCTTGCCCACTCCCGGTATCATTGCCAGCAGGTCTTTGATGTTTCCCATCTTTTTGATCTGCCCAAGCTGCTCTTTAAAATCTTCAAAATCAAACTTGTTGGCACGTATCTTCTTCTCCAGTTTCTTAGCCTGTACTTCGTCATACTGTGCCTGCGCGCGCTCTACCAGGGTGGTAATATCGCCCATGCCCAGAATACGCTGTGCCATACGCTCGGGATAGAACACATCAAGTGCCTCCATTTTTTCGCCCATGCTCACAAACTTGATGGGCTTATCAACCGTATACTTAATTGAGAGTGCAGCGCCACCACGCGTATCACCATCCAGTTTTGTAAGTACAACTCCGGTAAAATCCAGCCTGTCGTTGAATGCCTTGGCTGTATTCACCGCATCCTGGCCAGTCATAGAGTCTACCACAAACAGAATCTCGTGCGGGCCTACTGCTGCTTTGATGTCGGCAACTTCCTTCATCATTGCCTCGTCTACTGCCAGACGGCCGGCTGTATCTATGATTACAATGTTGTTTCCGTTTTGTTTGGCGTGGGCAATAGCATTCTGTGCTATCGACACTGCATTCCTGTTCTCAGATTCAATATAAACAGGTACTTTAATCTGCTCACCCAGCACACGCAGCTGCTCCATCGCCGCAGGGCGGTGTATATCGGCAGCTACCAGCAACGGCTGACGCCCTTTCTTCGACTTCAGGAAATTAGCCAGCTTGCCGGAGAATGTAGTTTTACCTGAACCCTGCAGGCCGGCTATCAGAATAACTGTAGGTTTACCCAGCAGGCTCAGCTCTTCTTCCCTGCCCCCCATAAGCTCTGCCAATTCGTCTTTAACTATCTTCACCATCAGGTTGCCGGGGCTCACAGAAGTGATCACCTTCTCACCCATGGCCTTTTCTTTCACCTTGTCGGTAAATTCTTTAGCTATCTTATAGTTTACGTCTGCATCCACCAGCGCGCGGCGGATTTCTTTTACTGTAGACGCAATATTAATTTCATTGATCCTGCCTTCTCCTTTCAGCAGCTTAAACGCCGAGTCGAGCCGCTCACTAAGATTATCAAACATAATAAGTGATATTAAAATATGGTGCCCTAAATTCTAAGGGTGTGCGAAGTTAAGCGAAACTGATAAAATAAAACATTTTACCAACATCTGGTTCAATCAAATTTGTTTAGTTTGACAATAAATAACTATTTTTATGTTCTAACCACATTTTAATTATGAAAAAACTACTGCTGGGCGCAGTTACAGCGCTATTACCCCTATGTCTATCTGCCCAGACACCTGTCTGGAGCACGGATGTGGCACCGCTGATTTACAATAATTGCACACCCTGCCACCATGCAGGCGGAATTGCGCCGTTTACACTCATCGGATATGATTCGGTTGCGGCACGTGCAGGCTCTATAAAGGCAGATGTACTCAGCGGCAAAATGCCGCCATGGCCTCCAGACCCCAATTATTCTCGTCTGGCTCACCAGCGTATTTTATCAACTAGCCAGATCAATACCATTGTCAACTGGGTAAATGGCGGCAAACCTACAGGCGATATGTCGCTACAGCCACCTACACCGGTTTACTCAGCTCATGGCATGATACCCGGAGTGCCAGATCTGGTATGCAAAATACCAACTTACACTTCTACTGCAGATTCAAATGATGTGTACCAGTGCTTTGTGGTACCCAGCGGACTGCTCACAGATAAATACATCAAAGCGTTTGAAGCGGTACCTGGCAACCCCGCATGTGTGCACCATGTGCTGGTGTTTGCCGACACTACCGGTACCTGCGCAGGCCTTGACGCAGCCTACCCCGGGCCCGGCTACCCTAACTTTGGCGGCGTGGGCAGCAGCAACGCTACCATGGTGGGTGTATGGGTGCCTGGCAGCGACCCTATGAGTTATCCGTCAGGTTTCGGTTTGAAGTTACCCCGCAATGCTGATGTTGTGCTGCAGGTGCATTATCCGGCAGGCTCAGCAGGCTTAACCGACAGTACAGAAGTTCACTTCTACTTTGCACCCTCTGCTGGCATAAGGGAGGTATATATGGAGCCGCTGTTGTATCACGAATCTAACCTGATTGGAGGCCCACTTCATATACCTGCCAATACTGTAAAATCTTATGCAGAGGAAGTGCCGGGCGCGCAGGTATTTACAGATATTTCTATGCTGGGTGCGTTCCCGCATATGCACCTGCTGGGCCAGTCTATCAAAAGCTATGGCGTATCACCGACGGGCGATACAACAAAGTTTGTGAGCATCAACAAATGGGATTTCCACTGGCAGGGTTTCTACATGTTCCCTAAAATAAAGAAGATACAGGCCGGCAGCAAACTCAGGGCCGAAGCGATATATGACAACACTTCTGCCAATCCTGAGAATCCGCACACACCACCGCAGGACGTGAATGCAGGCGAGGCAACCACCAATGAAATGATGA
Source organism: Sphingobacteriales bacterium (assembly GCA_900299255.1). Lineage (GTDB taxonomy): Bacteria > Bacteroidota > Bacteroidia > Chitinophagales > Chitinophagaceae > Nemorincola. The sequence continues at coordinate 863 of OMJB01000108.1, read as the reverse complement.
TTGTGTTCTTCGTGTTTACTTTCTATCAGCCAGGTGATGAAAACATTATTGCCGACAGCGCCCTCCTGGGTACCCCGGCGGTGCCGCAGAACTACTACCGTGGTGAGCAAATACTGGATGTAAGCCCCAACCCGGCTTCCGTTGATATGGTTGTGAAATGCTACATGGAAAATCCGGAGAACGGAGATATGGCTTTGATAGATATGAACGGAAAAGTAGTAAGGCGCTTTATGAACAATACACCAATGAATGGCGGCTATACCGCTTACACCTATTCGGTGGCGGGTGTGCCAAACGGCACCTATACACTGCTGCTGAAAACCAACCAACAGATATTGTCTAAAAAGGTCATTGTGAATCACTGACAATAAGCTAATTTTATTTCAGAAATGCCACACATGCAGTGTGGCATTTCTATATAGCCTGATACAGTTATATGGAAGTTACCCACTCAGAAAAATCGGTAGGCAAAACATCAGCTTCTGTGCACCGGGCCTGGTCAATGTACGACTGGGCCAATTCTGCTTACAACCTGGTAATAACCTCTACCATATTTCCGGCTTATTATAATGCGGTGACCACCGTTACCCAAGACGGCAAAGTGGTCACTGACCAGGTTTCTTTTTTCGGGGCCAGTATCAAAAACAGTACACTGTTCGATTATTCCATTGCAGCCGCATACCTGATCATAGCGCTTATATCCCCGGTGCTGTCGTCTATAGCCGATTACAAAGGCAGCAAAAAACGATTCATGCAGCTATTCTGCTATCTGGGCTCTGTGGCTTGCTGCGGCTTGTATTTCTTTACGTCAGGCACGGTAGAACTGGGCATTATCTGCTCCTCGCTGGCGGCGCTGGGCTACT
>OMJB01000107.1 GCA_900299255.1 Sphingobacteriales bacterium | reverse complement strand
TACTGAAACCCTTGCCAGATAAGGCTTTAGGGGAAATAAAAAAGGCTACCCATGCTACATGGATAACCTTTATAAGTCGGGACGACTGGATTCGAACCAGCGACCACATGACCCCCAGCCATGTGCGCTACCGGGCTGCGCTACGTCCCGCACCCCTAAGGGAGTGCAAATGTAACTAATTTTCACAGTTGAACGTCGCTATTTTAGTACCGGCACTACACACCAAATTGCGACAGGTGGTGATCCAAGTGTTTGTAGAACATATTGTTCCACTCTGTACTGCTGAGCGCACCAAAGGAAAGTGATTCCTTGCCCTCAAAGGCACTCCTGCCCATAGCCTGGGTTTTGGTTATATGCCCTATCAGTCGGTTCTTCTCTGTGTTAAACTCCTTTTCGGTGGTCATCAGAAACGCAGGAGCAGTGCGGCTGTTGTGCTTGTAGGGCGTTTCGCTTACTACAATGCCTTTTACCAGCAGCTTCAGCATCAGTTTCATCAACCCCTTGGGCGCCTTGTGTTTGTTTTCATACACCATTTCGTAAGTCACATTGCAATGTGCCAGCATCTGGCCCACAGTCATTTTGCCCCATACTGGCTGCGATGCCGGTGATAGTTTGTTGATGCGTGCCACCACGCCATCTGCTATGTTTTTATCAAATATATCAGGTAATGCCATGGGCGCAAATTAATAAAATAACTTAATTCGTAAGTTATTTTATGTCAGGTCGTGGGAAATCAGTTTCAGAAATTCTGAGCGGGTCTCATTTTTCATAAACTGTCCGCTGAATGCTGAAGTAGTTGTTACTGAATTTTGTTTCTGCACACCGCGCATCATCATACACAGGTGCTGGGCTTCTATCACTACGCCTACACCCAGCGGGTTAAGGGTTTCCTGTATCACATCGAGTATCTGGTGTGTCATGCGCTCCTGTACCTGCAGGCGGCGGCTGAAACACTCCACCACGTGGGCTATTTTACTGAGGCCGGTAATCACACCGTTGGGGATATAAGCCACATGTGCCTTACCGAAAAATGGCAGCATATGGTGCTCACAAAGCGAATACAACTCTATATTCTTTACTAGTACCATTTCGCTGTAAGATTCATGAAACTTGGCCGAATTGAGAATATCGGCAGCATTCATCTGGTAGCCCTTGGTAATATACTGCATTGCCTTGGCTACACGCTCAGGGGTTTTCAGCAGGCCCTCCCGCTCAGGGTCTTCGCCCAGATTTTCGAGCACTGAACGGTAACGGTCTTTTAGGTTATCTGTAGTATCCTGATCGAAATATTCTTTCTTGTGGTATGCCAAGTTTGCTGATGTTTAGAACATAAAGTTAACGGCATTTAAAAAATAAGGCGCCAACCTATTATTAATCTGCCTATTGAAAATAACTATCCGAAGTACTCCACATAAATTTTGGGAGTTTCAATCAGCTTTATTCTGTGCAGCTTTACTGTACCCTTTTCCACATGTGGTTTCAGCTCATTCCAGATACCCATAGCGAAGTTTTCTGCACTGGTAAATTTGCCCTTCATAAAGTCCACATCCAGGTTCAGGTTGCGGTGGTCTACGCGCTCCACAATCACATGCCTTATCAGTTCGCCCAGTGTCTTGGCATTAAATATAAACCCCGTTTCTGCATCTGGCTCCCCTTTTATGGTAACATGAAGTTCATAATTATGCCCGTGCCAGTTTTCATTTGCACATTTTCCAAAAACATCTTTGTTCTGGTCATCACTCCAACTCTTATTTTCAAGTTTGTGGGCTGCGTTAAAGTGCTCTACACGTGTCAGATATACCATTTTCTGTAATTAAAATGCAAAAGTAGGCTTACTGGACGGTTTTGACAAAAAAGTGCTTATTTGCAGTATGGAACTACTCATAGTTGCCGCCACCGAAGGAGAGTTACTGCCATTGGCCAGCCCCGCAGGGCAAAACGGCAGCAATTCAACTATTCATACAGAAAAACTGATTACCGGCGTTGGTGCGGCAGCAGTTGCCTATGCCCTAACCAAACACCTGCAGGCAAATACTTACAATCTCATACTGCAGGTAGGCGTGGCGGGCAGTTTTACTGAAAAGCTGCAGCTGGGTGACCTGGTATTTATTGCCAATGAACAATACGGCGACCTGGGTGCACAGGACCACGACAATTATCTGAGCCTGTTTGAATTAGGGCTAATTCAAGCTGATGCGTTTCCGTATTCCGGTGGTAGGCTGGTAAACCCTGTTCCGCATCCGCTTATCAGGCTGCCACACGTAGCGGGCCTTACAGTGAATACAGTGAGCGGCAACGGGCCTTCGATACAAATGAGGAAAGAAAAATTTGGCGCAGATACAGAAAGTATGGAAGGCGCTGCATTTCATGAGGTATGCCTTCGGGAACACGTTCCTTTCGCTCAGGTAAGGGCTATATCGAATTATGTAATCCCGAGAGACAAAAGCCAGTGGAAAATGAAAGATGCCATAGTTAATCTCAATAACTGGCTTCAGAATTTTATAGAACTTTGCGGCCAGCAGCCGATATAGCAGGCAAAACAAACCTAAATCATATTCATGAAACTAACTCTTGGATTCAGCCCCTGCCCCAACGATACGTTTATATTTGATGCCATGGTAAATGGACACATTGACACACGGGGAATTACTTTCGACTTTGTGATGGAAGATGTGGAAACGCTGAATTTGTGGGCCGAGCAGGGCCGGCTGGATGTAACCAAACTGAGCTACAATACCTTTATTCACAACACAGACAAATATGCACTGCTGCACAGTGGCAGCGCACTGGGCGAGGGCGTGGGCCCGTTGCTGATATCGGCCAGGCAACTTGACCTGAAGGATGCTGCAGATTTTAAAATAGCGATACCCGGATACAACACTACGGCAAACCTGCTGCTTACGCTGGCACTACCGCATGCAAAACACAAAACAGAACTTGTTTTTAGCGAAATAGAAGCAGCAGTGCTCAGTGGCACTTTTGATGCGGGGCTCATAATACACGAGAGCCGGTTTACTTATGCATCAAAAGGACTGAAAAAACTGATTGACCTTGGCGACTGGTGGGAGCAGGAAACGCAGGCTGCTATACCTTTGGGTGGTATTGTTGTGCGCCGCAGTTTCCCTGCAGAGCTGGCCTCCACCGTAGACAGTATCATTAAAGAAAGCCTAGCCTATTCCTGGAAACACTATCCTGAGCTTTCGTCTTTTGTTACCTGTAATGCGCAGGAAATGGAAGAAGCTGTAATGCGCAAACACATAAATCTGTACGTAAACGAATACACAACTGACCTTGGCGAAAAAGGCAGAAAAGCTATAGCAACGCTTTTCGATAAGGCAAGGGCGTCGGGCGTACTTAATGAAGAATTTACGGGAAATATTTTTTACTGACCCTATGCTGTTGCTCCCGCCACTAGTCGATGGCGTAAATTTTAAGCCCCGGGATATTGCACCCCACAATTTCACTGAGATGAAGGCTGCTTAATTCTTTTGCCTGCTGACCGCTGCGCTCTCCAAACACAAAAAAATACCGGATATGGTACCGCCTGACCTCTTTGGCAAGATCATCGGCCGATATGCCCGGCAGGGGAATGCTGTAAAAAGGATTACCCGAAAAATAAGCAAGCCGCAAAGCCCTTTGATTTTCGGTGCCGGGATTTACAATACTGGTAAAAGGCCCCTTAATGCCGCACCTCTTCAGTTCCTGCGCCATCTGGTACTCTCTCTTCCCCTCGTCATACATGCCATTCATGCCCGCCACCGGAAAGAAAATAAATGAGCCAACGAATATGGCAAGAAAAAAGACATGCTTATTCGTGGTTAAATATCTGGAATAAATCACGGTTGCCATTATCATACCCAATGGTAGCATATACCAAAGGTATCGGGGTTCAAAGTTGACCAGAAAATAACCGGCAGGGAAGAGCAGAAAAGAAACAACCGCAATACGCAAATCAGGGCTGAAGAGTGCCTTGAATTTTTTATGGAAAAGCGATAAAACTGCAAACAAAAATACGGATGGAAAAAAAATAGACAACTGGAAAAGGCTCACCAGAAACTTCCAGCAGTTCAGGCCCACCCTTAATATCTGCAGCCCGAACAAAGAAAACGAATTCCAGAAATGAGGAGTAGCACCATTTGCCGCCCATGGATCCTCCCAGTAGTTCGGGCTGTCGCCGTATACTGGAGGCAGTAACTGTCCAAGCCCTTCCTTCCATTGCGGATGGCCTACCAGGTACCAACTGGTGTTGAGCGTACCGGAAGTGGATGTTGTCCAGATTCCGTACTTGCTATGCAGTATCCATATCCAGGGCATACTACAAACAGCCATTACACCTATTGCAGTTGCCGATATTCTGACCCATAACATTCTATTCCCTTTTGCCAGCAGTTGGACACACACTACCGTATTGAGCATAAAAAACGGAAACGAATACGCCTTGGCAAAATAGGCCAGCGTACCCAACACACCCGTTAACACCCACAATGCAGGCCGCTGTAAAAAATTTCCGGACAACATGAGCCTGAGGCAGCCCAGCAAAAAGAAACACTCCCACAGGTCATCAAACGACTGATGGAACACTGCATAGCACAAAAATGCACCGAGTGCTGCAGACATCAGCCACTGCATTTTACCAATCACATCAAAACGCAGAAACAATGACTGCGCCACCCACAGAAACCCTACACCTCCCATTACATTTATAACAACTGATGCCGATACTGCTTCCATACCGAACCGTATCAGAATAGCAGTAAGCCAGCAGCCCCAAGGGCTCCAGTATCCATTTATGGCTCTCATATAATCTCCGCTGGCATATCGCTGAGATATGGTGAGGTATGCAGTACCATCAGGATCTATATAGTATTGATAATGCGGATAAATAAACCACAGGAGCAGGCACATCAGCGCCGCCGACACAAAAAACGGGTAATATTTAGCCAACAGTGCCTTCATCTACATCATTTTCTTTTGTCCTGAAATTCGACCACCCAATAATGCTGCACCCTATTGCAATCAGAGACACCGGTAAAAAGTACCGCGTGTTAGCAATAGGCCCGGCAGCAAGTGCAAAATACCCCGCATACATAAACACGAATACTCTCACCAACCAATGTATCTGCCTGCTGCGCAAAAACATGACCAGCCCTGCCAGCTTCAGGCAGTTGAACAAAAACACCAGCGCCACAAAAAACAACGAAGGGTTATCCTTAACGTAATCTCCCATGCCTGCCAGGCCTCTTGCTTTCCAGGTCGCATAAAATCCCTTCTGCTCCTTGCTGTACAGTCTGCCATAGGTAAGCCTGCCTGTATAGAGGTCCATTTCTCCTTTGCCCGGCTCTATAAATATCCTGGCACTGTTCTTCAGATGAAAAAACATATAGGGCAGAAAATTCTGCTTCAATAATTCAGACCCCCTCGCATTGGCATGGTCGTACCGGTCTTTGTATTCAGGGATCAACCTGTATGCTTCCCGCTCCTTTGCCAGGTACCTGCCAGCGCTGTCTGCGCCTTCTCTGCTGCTGATAAAAGGGTAGTAGTAGTAGCTGGCATTAAATGCCTGATTGCTGGTGAAATGGAATTTGCCGGTTCTGGTGAAATTCCAGTAGTTGTAAAGCAGCACAGCGGCAAGGGGCATCACTGCCACCAGCACAGTGCGCTGCAGCAACACTTTGTGGTGCAGGCCTAATGCCACCAGCACAAATATATGTACCAGCGTAAACGGGTACAAGACAGGTTTCACCATCATACCTGCTATCAGCGCCAGGCTCATGTATATGGCAGGCCTCAGTTCTTTAGACTGATACAGCGAAAGGAAATTCCCGAAATACAAAAGCGTAAATGTCTGCAGCAGAATATCCGGTGCTATGGTACTGGCGTTGATAAACTGCGCCGGGTATGCTATCACAAACAGCAGCAATACCCAGTCGTACCGTTGGTTGTACCCTATTTTTGTAATAACCTTTCTTAAGTAATAAACATTGAAAACCGAGATGCAATTCTGCAATAACAACACTATCCAGTTGTTAATTGCAAACGTATATACGCCCAGCAAAAACAACGGATATAGCGGCTGGCGTTGGGTCATATATTCCGGCGTGATGGGCATTGCAGGGTTGCCACTGTAAAAGAAAATGTAACGCTTTATGTTGAGGGCTTCATAAATGTACTCATAGGAATCGCCCATGTAAATACGCTTGAATACACAGGCCATTATAAAAAACACAGCATGCACCAGCACTACTATGCCGATGAATATTTTGTCTTGTTTATTGAATCCCGTCATTTGTTTACGATGCCTTAAATCTGTTTAACGCCCATCACCTGTTTCCTGCCTTCAACATCCGCCAGTTGCCATGCATGTCTTTCTTTATATGCACCTCATTGTAGCCAGACCTCTCAAACAGCACCTTGCACTCCTCTGCATGTGCCGCATCCATTTCGCAATAAATATAGCCGTTCCTGTTCAGATGTGCTGTACCAAAAACCGCAATCGCCCTGTAAAAGACCAGTGGGTCACCATCGGGTACAAAAAGTGCAATTCCTGGCTCAAAGTCTCTTACATTTCTGTCAAGCCGTTCTTGCTCAGCCGCCGGTATATATGGTGGGTTTGACACAATAACATCATACATCCCCAGTTTATTGTGGCCCACAGTATCTAAAAAATCTAATTTCAACAATACGACTTCTGCTCCCAGTTTCCCAGCATTCACTTTCGCAGTTCCCATCGCGTCCTCGCTGACATCGCAGGTCGTTACTTCAGCTTCCGGCAAAGCCAGTTTTAATGATATGGGAATACATCCACTACCTGTACCTATGTCGAGTATATTTTTGACTTTTGATTTTTGATTTTTTACGTCTGCCACAATCCACTCCACCAGTTCTTCTGTCTCCGGACGGGGTATCAGCACATGTTCATTTACATTAAACTCCCTGCCTATAAACCAGGCCGAGCCGGTTACATATTGTATGGGCTTACCTGCTGCCAGTTCTCTTGTTTTATTATTATAAGCCTCCTGCTGGCCAGGCGTTAGCAACTCGTCTTTCTTACTCAGCCTGTCCAGTTTGCCCAAACCAGTAAGGTACTCCATAAAAGCATGGCTTATAGCTGCCGCCTCATTGGCATCATATACCTGCTGTAGTAATTCTTTTAACCCATAAAACGCAGCGCTGTACGACAACATGTTGGTAAAGATAAAGCCTAAAATCGCAAACCAGCCCAACATAGATCGGCCATCTGCTCCTTATAACCGCTTCAGTCAATTTTTATTACTTTTAGCAGCCACCTGCCATACTTATATGGATATCAGCAAAAATAACGTACAGGATAATATTAGCCGTATAAACGAATCTGACGCGTATATGCTGCTATGCCTGCACCTGGCAGAAAAAGCCAAAGGTTTTACGGCTCCCAATCCAATGGTGGGCGCAGTGCTGGTACACAACGGACGCATCATAGGCGAGGGCTGGCACCACTTTTATGGTGCCGACCATGCTGAGGTTAATTGCCTGAAAAATGTATCAGATGCCGACAAGCACTTAATTCCGGAAAGCACCATGTACGTGAACCTGGAACCATGTGCCCATTTTGGCATTACCCCTCCCTGCGCCCACCGGCTGGTGCAGGAGCGGGTAAAGAAGGTTGTAATTGCCAATACTGACCCTTTTGAAAAAGTTAGCGGACGGGGTATTACAATTTTAAGAGACAGCGGAACCGAAGTAATAACCGGGGTATGTGAACAGGAAGGGCGCTGGCTCAACCGTCGCTTTTTTTGCAGCCATTCCCTGAAACGGCCATATATTATTTTAAAATGGGCACAGACAGCCGATGGGTTCTTTGCACCCAAAGGCCGGAGCCGTTTGCAGATAACAGGCAAAGAAAGCCAGCAGTTGGTACATAAATGGCGTACTGAGGAATCAGCTATTTTGGTAGGCACCACTACCGCACTAAACGACAACCCCCAGCTCACTGCGCGCCTTGCCAACGGACACTCTCCGCTCCGTATCATACTTGATAAAGGCCTGAATGTACCCGGCACGCACCACATTTATGACAACAACGCAGCCAGCTGGATCATCAATGAAACAAAGGAACTTTTAATGGGCAACGTCCATTTTATTAAACTACCTTTCGGCGACAACCTGATATCTGATTTATTGTCAAAATTGTACGAAACCAGAATGCTGTCTTTGATAGTGGAAGGCGGTGCGGCGCTGCTGAATTCGTTTATCAGGCTTGGTTTGTGGGATGAGGCAAGAGTATTTACCGGGCCCAAAAAGTTGATAGAAGGCCTAACTGCTCCTGAAATAAGAGATATTGAACCCAGTATACGGTCCCAGATGGGAGATGATTTGCTGCAAGTGTATGTTAATCCAACAGGCAGGTTCACTTATGTTCAGGGCATGGGACTGTAATAAGCATGCTTTCTTCAGCTTAATAGCCCTGAATACCTGGTTTAAGAAATTTTCTTTGCCAATAACCACTGCGGCTTATTTCTCCATCCATTTTACTCAGTATGCCGAACGGGCCTTTGAATTGGCTCAACTAAGATACTTAGGTTCAAAATAAAGACCAGCAGCGTGCGATCTGAATCGCGCATTCTATCAATGCCAACCAACTTATTGCATCTACACAACCAGCCTGATTGGGCTGCTACCAGGCCGTCAAATTACTTGAAATATAAATTTTTACAATAATTAGAAACCTCAGCCCTGAAATGGCATATTTATCTAAGAATAAATGATTTGCTGAAATTTGGATACTTGACTGCTTTAATTAAATTTGTGAGATATTCATTCACTTAAATCAAAGAATAGTGGCGTACGAAAATAAAAATTTTGGAGAAAACCGTGGCGAGAACCGTAATGAACCCCGCAATGAAAGCTTGTACAGCAAGCGTATTAAAGCAGGTAAAAGAAGAACTTACTTTTTTGATGTAAGGGCTACACGTGGCAACGACTACTTTATCACCATTACAGAAAGCAAAAAGCGCTTTGATGATAACGGTTACGACCGCCATAAGATGTTTGTATACAAGGAGGATTTCAATAAATTTCTGGCTGGCCTGACAGAAACCATTAATTATGTAAAAACCGACCTGATGCCGGATTTTGACTTCGATGCATTTAACCACGATCAGGAGAATGAAGAAGGAGGTGTTGTGACAGCTGATGAAGCTGCTGAAACATCTATTGTTCATGAGCCATCTTCAATCACTGTAAGTGAGGGAGATAACGTTGACGACTGGAAAATTTAATCTGAATCAACTATTATACAGCCTCTGCAAATTGCTTTGCAGAGGTTTTTTATTTACTCAAAGCCACTCGGGCCGACCGAAGAAGCGCCTTGAAACGCGATACAACCCTCGACGATATGGGCAGGCTGACTGAAGGAAGCACAGTGTTAACCACGGGCTGGATTCCCTGCATGGCTTCGATATATTTTTTAAGGCACACTTCCATGCTGAATTCTGATTCAGCCATTTTGCGGGCCGACTGCTCTCTTACAGGGCGGGGTATACCTACCAGCTCTGATATGCTTTTAACAGCAGATTCAATATCACCCACTTCGTAAACCCTCAGGCAATCTGCGGCAAGCGGGTGCTGCTCATAATCCTCAATTCCGCTAACCCTTGTACCCACCATGCCGCAGCCCGCGGCCAGTGCCTCCATCATTGCTATCGGTGTGCCCTCGAAATCAGAAGTCAGTAGCAAAATATCTGACTGTGCCAGATGCCCCGCTACTTCTGCCTGCGAAAGCCACCCGTAAAAAACAACCTCCTTTTCCAGCCCCGCTGACCTAAAACTGTTCTTAAGCTGCGGCACAGCATCTCCCTCCCCGATAACTGAAAGCCTTAAACGTTGTCCGGCATTAGCCATTCTTATACATATTTTCACCAGGTCGCCGGCTCTTTTTTGGTAATTGCTTACCCTGCCCACATATACCAACTGTACCGTTTCATCAGCAGGTGCTACTCTTCCGTAGGGGGGCATGATTATACCACAAGGAATAGTAAATATGCTTGACGGGTCAAAGCCGGGCAAAATCTGGCCTGTTTTATAACTTACCCTCTTTGAAACACAAATCAGTACAGCAACTTTGTCAAAATAATCTTTAGCCAGTTTGTAATAATGCTCCTCATCTGCATGCAGCACACCTATAACCGGATAGTTCTTGTGCAAATAAGCTGCAGACTCCCAAACAGCCTTATCATCTGATATGATAATTGGGGTACCAGGCGGTACCTGCGCAATCAGTGTTTTGTAGATGTAAGAACGGTATTCAGGCGTCCCAAATTCAAATTCATAACCTGCTTTGCAACTAACCACGTGTACTTTGCCAGCATTTTTATGCAACAACTGCAACATCGTCTCCCTTCCCCTGGCCGAGTGGAACTCTTTTACAGGCTCCGGCGTTACAAAATATACCTCCAGCCCCTGCGCTGCAAATGCTACAGCCGCGTCCGCCATCCAGCGCGTAACACCACCCCTGTGGTAAGGGTGGCATAAAAAAGCTATTTGCCGCGGCTTATCCATTGTTCAGGTTATTGTGCCACCTGTAAAAGCAAACAATGCGCCAGGGCATTGAGTCAAACTGTCGTTTTCCTTCCAGCATCTCATTGAGGTATTGCAGCACTTTCTCGCCATTCAGCAGATTGCCAAACTGAGTGCATGCAGCTTTGATTTGCTCTGTAAACCACTCACGCCCTTCGCCCTTTAGCCACATTTCTTCGGGTGTCACAAACCCCATTTTATCTTTTCGGTTCTCCACAGCGTCAGGTATCACACCATGCATAGCGTCTCTCAATATTCTCTTCCTTACCTGATGCCGGTAAATAAAACAATCCGGCAGGCTTTCAGTCAGCTCTATCAGCCTGTAATCCATAAAGGGAGTCCTTGACTCCACACTCCAGGCCATTGAATTATGATCTTCGTAACGAAGCAATGCAGGCAACGGACGAAACTGGCGCTGCCATCTCAAAAACATGAAAAGATTATCTGGCGTTGCAAATAGCTTTTCCGGAGGTGCACCAACAAGCCAATCTGGCGCTGGCTCCTGTTTGATTCTGTATTTTGCCGGCAACAGTTTTGACAAAGTCTTACCCATTCTCAACTGCAGCGCTCCCAGCAAAAAACCTACCGGCCATCTGCCATTTATCTGCTTGTAATTTCTAGCCTCATCCAAGACTTCTCCAAAGTGCATCTTGCCCATCAGCCCTGCGTAAAACGAGAGATCATGACCGCCATAGCCAGCCAGTTGTTCATCAGCGCCCTGTCCGTCAATCATCACTTTTAAGCCTACCTCGTTTGTTTTCTTAAAAACCATCCACTGACTGAATATGGAGGTACTGCTGAAAGGCTGATCCTGATGCCAGATCAACCGATCTATGTCCAACTTTAATTGGCTGAAATCAGGAAATACTTTGTGCGGATGTGCATTTGTTTTCCTGATCACTTCTTCAGCAAATCCCCACTCATCATACTGCTTGTTATCAAAACAAGCCGTCACCGTTTCCTGCCCTGCATACTCTCCACTTGCCTTAAGCAGGCCAGAGGCAATGCACACTATGCTGGACGAATCCAAACCACCGGAGAGGCACGAACCAACTTTTACATCTGCCCGCAACCTGAGGCGCACCGCATCTGTCAGCTGATTTTTATATTGTTGTACCGCTTGATAGTAATCTTTCACTCTGGAATGATTTTCCGGCGAATACCAGCGTGACTCAAGCAAACTATAAGTGCTTTTGGAAAGGCCCACTTCGATATAAGAACCCTGACATACTGATTTGACCCCCTTTTCAAACGTTTCTAAACAATAATCGGTGAAACCATTGGCAAGAAACTGCCTTGCTACTGTTTCGTTCAGCTCAAATTTATAATCAGCCGCAGTTCTTATTTGTTTAATCTCAGATGCAAAGTAAATAGCCGATTCTCCTTCATAGTAATACAATGGCTTTACCCCAAACCTGTCCCTGACCGCATACAACTCGTTGTTTTTCTCATCGAGCAGAACAAATGCAAACATACCGTTGAAATCATTGAGGCATTCCGGCCCCCACTCCTCCCATGCATGAAGGATCACTTCCGTATCCGACGAACTGTGAAAATGATGCCCGATCTGTTCGAGCTCCTTTTTTATTTCCAGATAATTGTAAATCTCACCATTGAAGACAATTGACAACTCTGCCTGCGCCAGCCGCATTGGCTGATGCCCTGCGGGCGAAAGATCGAGTATAGAAAGTCGTCGATGCCCCATACCCACCTTAAAAGTCTTCGCCAGTGGAAGTGCATCTAACCCAAAATGCTCACGTGTTGTTGTGGCGGTATCGTTACCCGCATATATCTCAGTATCATCACCCTGCTGCCACATCAAAAAACCCTCGTCGTCAGGCCCGCGATGCCGTATAATACTGGTAGCGCGCTGCAGGTCGGCACCTATACAGGTTCCTTTCTTACTGACAATGGCGAGTATTCCACACATAGGCAACAGTTACTTTACAAATTCAATAGCATTAGGGCCCTCGTTAAACAATAAATCTATAACTGACAAATTCGGCAAAAAGCTACCACCCCACAACTGCCTGTATGGTTTCGCCTCATAGCTCTGCCACATAAGCTGTATACCTGCTTTGTCAAAATCAGACTCGTTGATATATCTCTTCGATCCGGCACCTTTTCCGCTTAAATACACAGCAGCGTCAAGGCTATTTAATATAGCCAGAATTTTTTCCTCTCCCACCAGGCCCTGAGCCGCTGTAATATCAGACGATTTTACCAGAGGGGTGCCAATACCTGTTTTTTCCAGTGCAAACTGCATCAGCGCAATGTTCAGGTCAGTTAGATACTGATATCTGTTTGTATAGATAGAGGCAAATTCTTCCCAGTAATCATTAAAATGCGCCGCTTTCTGGTAGGCAAGTTTAATTGTCTTAAGAGATTTAGCAGCCCAGTTCTGATTATTATCTATTTCAATTTCATTAAAATTGTTCAGCTCACCTCTGTGGGTCACCGGCACAGTAAGCCATACAGCGCCGTTATTCGTTTTGATCTCTACACGATTGCCAAAAGTCTTGGCCCTGGGAAACTGTACATCATCAAACAGCACAAACACATCACTCTTTGATATTTTGTTGAAGTAACCCACCCATGGTATGAAATTAGGCTGGTGAATGGCAATACATTTTGCCGTCCGATACTTCATTAAAACCAGATCAGGCTGCGTACCGGTTATCTCAAAACCCAGATGCTTGTAAAACCCAATTGTTTTATCGTTATCTGCTTCCGCTTTAAGCGTTACGCCATCTTTTTTCAGGCGCCGGGCATCTTCAATCGTTTTTTTGATCAGCGTTTTGCCGATACCATAGTTATGGCAACTCTTATCCACCACTATCCTGTGCACATGCAGCGACTCCGGCTTTTCAGATACTATGCAGAATCCAATAAGTGCATCTCCGCTATATGCTGCTGTACTCAGTTCCCATTTACGGTTATACTCAGTGAGGAAGTGGCCTATCACCCAATAATCCCCCTTTAGCTGTTTCGACATTTCAATAAACTGCGCCACATGACTGCTCACAATGTCGCTGGTCAAAGGCCTAATGTCGATAACAGGATTGATTTCCGGCATATTTATGATTCAAAAACTATTTACAGGCACAGCCTGATAACCTCAAAAGCCTCAGCATATTGGTTCCCGGATTGTACTCCCCGCACCCTGGCCTGCCCTTTCAGGAAGTCAACATCTGAATACGGCCTGTTCCCCTGCGATTCGTAGCGGGTTATGGCTTCAATTTTAGTATTCACATGCCGCTCCTCCAGCGACACATAGCATGCCGTGTTGAAATTATTGTTGTTCCACATCAGCTCGTAACAAAGAATGGTTGTACCCTTATAGGCCCTCAACCCCTCATTTGTAATTGCCTGGTGATCCTGATGAACATCATTTACAGAGGGCATGAACACCAGATCTGGTTGTATTTGCTTTTTCAACCGCAGCATATCATCAAGAATATCCTGCCTACGGTAGTTAAACATCCTTACATCGTAGTCGAATATTGTCAGATGCTCCGGCTTTACTCCCAGCACCTGCGTCGCCGCTTTCACTTCGGTAATCAGTATATCCGGCGGAAACTGAGGTGGAACAGATTGCCTGCAGGGTGAGAAAGCTGCATAATACACCTCGCATCCGCTTTCCACCAGCCTGTTTATCGTACCTCCACAGCCAAATTCACCATCATCGGTGTGCGGTGCCAGCACCAGTGCTTTCTTAAATTGTTTGATCATATAAAATGCAGTTCTGTAACGATGTTCAAATTCCGGATAGGGTGCTATTTCTTCTTCAGATGTTCTATAATTTTCCCTATCATCAGCTCTGCAGCATTGCCTTTGCCGTAGGGGTTTCCTTTTTTACCGGGCTTGGCATGCAGTGCTTTCTTTAATGCACGGAGTACCTGTGCTGCCGACTTTGGAGCCACTTCTGTCATCCAGCCCAGTTGCACAAGCTCCTTCCATGAGGTTGTCACATCAAACAGGAATACACACGGTGTACGCTGATAGAATGCTTCCTTCTGTACCCCTCCCGAATCTGTTACTACCAGTTTTGCATGTTTCTCCAATACCAGCATATCCAGATAACCTACCGGATCAATAATGGTCAGGTGTTCTGAATAATATTCAAAAAGGCTGTGCTCCTTCAGCAGATTGCGGGTACGCGGGTGCAGTGGCAATACAATTTTTATTTCTTTTGACAGGCCTACCAGTGCATCCAGAATATACCGGGCCCTCTCAATACTGAAAGTATTCTCCACCCTGTGCATAGTTACCAGTACAAACTCCTTTGTCTTTAACTTCAGTTCTTTATATACTTTGGTCGTCTTCTCAGCTATCTTATCAAACTGCAGCAAGGCATCATACATCACATCGCCATACTGCCAAACCGCACTCTTCGGAAACCCTTCGTTTTTCAGGTTCTTAGTGCCAACCGCGGATGGCGTAAACAGCAAGGTGGACATATGGTCAGTCACCACCCTGTTCACATCTTCTGCAAGAGTCTTATTATACATGCGTAGCCCGGCCTCTACGTGCGATATCGGGATATTCAGTTTTGCTGCAGCAAGAGCTCCGGCAAGAGTTGAGTTGGTATCACCTATGGAGATCACCATATCCGGCCGCTCCTTCATCAACACTTCTTCAGCCTTCATCAGCATTTCTCCGGTTTGCCTGCCATGGGTAGTGCCGTCTTTCACATCTAGCTGGTAATCAGGCTTGGGTATCTTCATTTCATTGAAAAAAACATCCGACATATTTACATCGAAATGCTGTCCTGTGTGAAGTATGAAAAAAGACAGGTCTTTGTGTTTTTTCTGGAATTTCCTGATGGCGGTAACCAGTGGTGCTGCTTTAATAAAGTTGGGCCTGGCACCAACAACTATGCATAATTTCATTGATTGGAATTTTCAAAAATCTATAATGGGTTTCCCCGGAATGCAATTATACTTTCCCGGCTTGGCTGTAGGGCAAAAGTACACAAATCGAAACTAATAATCCTGAAACGCCGGTGACACCGCACCCGCAACATTGCGGCTCTTTGTTATGCTTAAATTCTAATTGTTTTGCTGAAATTTAGCTATATTTATATGCCCTTTGCAACCTTCCCCTTCTGCCATATTTTTTAATTATTAATTACTTGCTCAGAACAGGTATATAGAACAGCTATTTTGTCCGACAATAACCACTCATATCATCTGGTACACATTGTAGGTGGGGGCGAGCATAAAACTCCGCTGGTGGCCAGTCAGGTGTTCGACAGAGCTCAGGTGCAGGCAACCACTCCAGGCGACAGTAAGCCATTGTCTGTTTCCGTTTGGATTATTGTGCCGATGAGGGTTTCCTTTGAAAAAGAGAGCAACGAAATTATCAGCAGCCTTAAAAAACGCTGCCCTGATATCCATATAGAAGTAATAGCAGGCATCAACCGGTTTAATGACTGGCCGGGCAGAGGCAAAGTGCAACGGCTGAGAAACGCCCTGAAAGGCAGAGTGGTGTTTCATTGCAGGGGAGAAATGTTTTTTGAATGGCCTTACATGATAAAGAAAAAACACCCGCAGGATGCTGTTATTCTCGATGTGCGGGGCTTTTTCCCGCTCGAGCGTTTTATCAACGACCACCATATCCGTGAGGTCTCCGATATGACCTCTGCTCAGAAGGATATGTACATGAAAGACCTGAAACGCCTGCAGTTTGCGGTTGGCCATTCTGAAATGGTAACCACTGTTAGTGAGCCGCTCAGGCAATACCTGATTCAGGCTGTAAATGCGGGAAATGACACAACTGTTGTGCCCTGCTGTGTAAAAAACACTGTATCTGACACAAGGCGCGATAAGATCAGGCAACAGCTGAACATAGGAGACCGGACAGCCATCTTATACCTGGGCGGTGTGCATAAAAATCAATATCTGGAAGAACTGGGCATTCCTTTTATCCAGTCTGCGCTATCACAGTCCAATAAATATGCCGGGGTATTCATTACCCAGAACAAGGATAAAATGATGCAGTTAATCACCAAATTCAGTCTGGATATGGAAAGGGTGAGAGTGATCAGTGTGCCGCAGGCCGAAGTAGCAGATTACCTTACCGGCATGGATATAGGGCTGCTGCTGCGGGCACCGTCAAAACAAAATAATTTCTCTCAGCCTGTAAAATTTGGCGAATACCTGGCGGCAGGCATCCCGGTAGTGCTTGAAGAGGGTACGGGTGATATTGCCGCATTGCTTAACAAACATAAAATAGGGTGTGTAGTACAACTGTCTGACAAACAAAAGCAGAGCGATTTCGATAACGAAGTAAAAAAAGCTCTGGAATGGCTGAGCGCCAATGCGGCTGATGTCAGGAACAATACCCGTAATTTTGTTGAAAACTGCTACACATGGAAGGCCAATGTACCTGTTGAGCGGAAAATGTTTGAAGCAGCACTGCGAAAATCAGATAATAAAAAATAGAACTCCACTATGAAGAATTTTGCGATGATAGGCACAGCCGGCTATATTGCGCCCAGGCATTTGATGGCTATCAGGGACACCGGAAACGATTTAAGGGCTGCCCTCGACCGTTTTGACAGTGTGGGCATACTTGACAGCTATTTCCCGCACGCACACTTTTTTACAGAGTTCGAACGTTTTGACAGGCACATAGATAAACTCAGAAGAAAGGGGACCAAAATTGATTACGTAAGCATCTGCACCCCCAACTATCTGCACGACTCACATATCCGGTTTGCCCTGCGCAACCAGGCCGATGCCATATGTGAAAAACCTCTGGTACTCAATCCATGGAACCTGGAAGCATTGAAGGAAATAGAAAACGAAACAGGGAGCAAAGTATATAACATTCTGCAACTAAGATTGCACCCCAGCATTATTGCGCTAAAGGAGCAAATAGCAAAAGCACCCAAAGACAAAGTTTACGACATAGACCTTACCTACCTCACATCGAGGGGCAACTGGTACTTTAACAGCTGGAAAGGAGATCAGAACAAATCAGGTGGGATTGCAACCAATATCGGCATACACTTTTTCGATATGCTCACTTGGATATTTGGGCCTGTTACGGAAAATATTGTGCACCTGCTGGAGCCCGACAGGGCGGCTGGCATGCTGCACCTGGCCCAGGCCAGAGTAAGGTGGTTCCTGAGTATCAACTATGATTACATACCCGATGATATAAAAGCAAAAGGCCAGAGAACATACCGGGCTATTACTGCAGATGGCACCGAACTGGAGTTCAGTGAGGGATTTGGCAGCCTGCATACACGCAGCTATGAAGAGATTCTAAAAGGCAATGGCTTCGGGCTTTCAGAAGCATTACCCAGTATCAATATCGTTCACGACATCAGGGTAGCCAAACCGGTTACGCCAACCGGAGACTTCCATCCGTTTATAAAATACAGGCCGGCCGGCAAAGTTCAGTGAGAATTTATTTTTATTTTAGTGCCATGAAGCATTTGTTACTGCTGTTTTTACCTGTACTTTTTATTGCCTCTTTTGGCTGCAAAAGCGTTTCCTGTTTCCCTATGGATGACCCTTCTCCTGATCTGGCCAACAACCTGATTCTGGGTAAATGGCGCGCATACGAAGACACTGAAAAGAATAATTTTTTTGAAGTCACCAAATCACGTTTTGCCAATAAATACCATGTCAAATACTGGAATCTGGGTGGTATAAACCCTATTTACGAATCCTACGTTTTTTTTTCCAAAGTAAACAACACGCTGTTTCTGAACGCCTCCTACTGGGATGACAAACGCAATGACAGCAATTATTATCAGCAGTCAGGCTACATACTGGTAAAGATTATAAACGCAGATCCGGAATACAACAATGTAACAACAGCAACCGTTTCTGACCAAGGGTTGTATGCCTTTGGGAGCAAGCTGGAAGTATTTAACCGTGTGGCCAGAAACCTGAATAATAAGGCCTATTACTCAGATACACTGCACTTTTATAAAATGAAATAACGCCGCCAAAACATGGAGTATTTTGTGCACCCCACCGCCGTCGTAGATGATGGCTGTGACATCAGGGATAATGTAAAGATCTGGCACTTCTGCCACATAATGCCCGATTGTGTTATTGGCGACGGCTGCAACATAGGGCAGAACTGCGTGATTTTCCCGAAAGTGGTTTTGGGCCGCAATGTAAAACTCCAGAACAACGTTTCTGTGTATACGGGTGTCACCTGCGATGACGATGTTTTTCTGGGCCCATCATGCGTTTTTACCAATGTCATCAATCCTCGCAGTGCTGTTAATCGCCGTGGACAATACAGCCGCACACATGTGGGTCGTGGTGCCACCATAGGTGCCAATGCCACCATTGTATGCGGTCACGATATTGGCGAATATGCATTCATTGGCGCAGGCGCTGTTGTTACTAAAAATGTGCTGCCCTACTCGCTGGTTACCGGCAATCCTGCCCGCCATACTGGCTGGATGAGCCAGCATGGCCATAAGCTGGCGTTTAAAGATGGCCTTGCCCGATGCCCTGAAAGCGGCTGGGAATACAAACTGGAAGAAGGCAGGGTTGTTCTGATTGGGTAATACGTCTCCGTTTCATATTACAGTTTAATCAAGTCTTCTTTTTGGCTGCATCTGTTTACTTTTGCACCTGTTATGAGTACAGCAAAAGAATTCGCAGGCAAACTGCTTCAGATTAAAGCATTACAGATAAGCCCCGAAAAGCCTTATACATGGGCTTCCGGATGGCGTTCTCCTGTCTATTGTGATAACCGCAAGGTATTATCGTTTCCGTATGTCCGCGACTTTGTAAAAAGCGAACTCGCCAACCTGATTCTCGAAAAATTTCCGGATGCAGAAGTTATAGCCGGGGTAGCCACCGCGGGCATTGCGCATGGAGTTATGGCTGCGGACCTGCTCAAGCTGCCATTCATATATGTTCGCTCCAAACCAAAAGAACACGGCATGGGCAACCAGATAGAAGGTGTACTGGAAAAAGGGCAAAGAGTAGTGGTAGTAGAAGACCTGGTTTCGACAGGCAAGAGCAGCCTGCAGGTAGTTGATGTGCTGCGTGAGCAGGGAGCCGAAGTATTAGGTATGTGCGCACTCTTTACCTATGGTTTCCCCGTAGCCGATGAAGCGTTTCAGAAATACGGGCTGTCACTGCACACTATCAGCAACTATACAGCACTCATGGAAGTTTGTGAAGACCAGAAGCTCATATCTGCCGATCAGAAAGCAACACTTGGCCAATGGCGGATAGACCCGGGTAACTGGAACGGCTAATAAACTCATATTGTTCAGGCTTCTGCCATTGGCACTGTAAACATTGCGCCCTTTAAGGGAGCTATGAATCACGGCACATATGACGCATGTCATAAATAACGCAAATATCTTTTATACCTTTGCCGTAGGTCTGATTATGTGGAGTTAATTCTTTAACAAACTATACAACATCTGAATTATGAAACAACTATTTGCACTGCTGCTGGTATCTCTATTTGCAACTTCCGCTTTTGCAAAAGACGGCATTTACCTTGAGTTCAGGATTACATCGCCTTCAATAACCGGAACAAGTAAAACCTATACTGCCGGTGGAAGTACACGATCAGAAATTATCATGAACAACCCGCGCACCACAACTCCAATCAAGGTGGCGACACTGATACTCGCTTCCGCACCCGGCAAATCCTATTCGCTGAATGAAGCCTCTAAAACCTATACTGAAATGGATGCGGCCAGAGCGCAGCAGGATAACGATGATGATATTGAAGTAACTGTTTTGGGCAAGGAGAAAGTGAATAACTACAATTGCACACACGTAAGCATAAAATACAAAAAGTCGCAGCGGGCTACAGAGATGTGGCTATCTAAAGATATTCCCGGCTTTATGAATTATACAACCGTAAAGAACAATTATCTGGGTGGCACTAAATTTTTTGATGCATTGAAAGCCAAGGGCGCCGACGGCTTTGTGGCGCGCATACTCACCAATGGCGAACGTGGCGAAAAAATGCAGATGGACCTGGTAAAAGCAGAGAAACAGAATGTACCGGATGCATTGTTATCGCTTGACGGCTATACAAAGGGCGCAGGCTCTTACATGACCCCAGGTGGCGGCGTTAACCCCAATGCAATACAGAACATGACTCCCGAAGAAAGAAAAGCATACATAGAAAAAATGAGGGCCCAGTATAAGCGGTAACGCACAGTGCGCAGCAGTTTTTTTACTGTTTACAGAACTTTCGCATTTGGTTGGCAGGTATTCTTGCCAGCCATTTTTTGCAACCGCATTAACAGATTCGCTTGCCTCCGTTAGCTTTCTCCTAAGGAATTTTCCCTATTTTGCACAGCCCAATGAGCATTAAGGTAAAAATAGTGAATGACCCTGTTTATGGCTTTATCCGGTTTCCGGAGCAGGAGCTGATGCAGGTAATAGACCATCCGTGGTTTCAGCGGCTACGCAACATTAAGCAGATGGGCCTTGCACAGCTGGTATATCCCGGCGCAGTGCATACACGTTTTGCACATTCACTTGGCGCCTGCCACCTCATGGGCAAGGCACTGGATGAATTAAAAGCCAAAAATATCACGCCCGACAGGGAAGCTTACCTGGCAGCAAGGCTGGCGGCACTCATGCACGATATAGGCCATGGGCCATTCTCGCATTCACTTGAACATTCGTTGGTGGGTGTCTCTCACGAAACACTGTCGCGAATCATTATGCAACGGATAAACAGCGAGCTTGGGGGCATGCTGGACAAGGCAATCAGCATTTTTGAAAATACAGATAGTAAAAGCTCGCCCCTGGGAGCCGCAGGCAAATACCTGCATCAACTCGTGAGCAGCCAGCTCGATGTAGACCGCATGGACTACCTGAACCGCGACAGCTTTTATACCGGCGTGTCAGAAGGCGTTATCGGCTACGACCGAATTCTACAGATGCTTACTGTGCGTGGCAACGAGCTCATGGTTGAGGAGAAAGGTGTGCAGTCTGTAGAAAAATTCATTATTGCACGCAGGCTCATGTATTGGCAGGTGTACCTGCACAAAACGGTACTGGGCTCTGAGATGCTGCTCATCAATATTCTGAAACGTGCAAAAGAACTGGCGCGAAATGGGGCCGAACTCTTTGCCAGCCCTGCGCTGAGCTACTTTCTACACCTGGATCTCAATGAGGAAGATTTCAACACCAATCCGGAACATCTGGGTTACTACTGCCAGCTCGATGACAGTGATGTGATGATCTCCATAAAAGCCTGGCAGTCACATACTGATAAAGTTTTGTCAGCATTATGCAAAATGCTTACGCTGCGCAAATTGTATAAAGTACAGCTGAGCTCGCAGCCACTGGATGGAATGATTGATGAAAAACGTGAAAAAGCAAAACAACTACTCGGCCTGACTGACGAAGAGGTGCCTTATTTTGTATTCACCGGCATTACATCAAACAGTACCTACAATCTTAATGACGAGCTAATAAAGATCGAAACAAAATCGGGAGAGGTAAAGAACATAACTGAAATAGACGACTCGCTGGTAAATCAAAACCTGGCAGGCACCGTTCATAAAAACTACATCTGCTACCTGCACGAAAAGTGATTGAACAGCGGCTTCAGCATCCTTACGGTTTATACTTTTCAATCTCAATCTTTTCCTTGCAGAAGAAATATTCGCGTTCATCATTCGACGCTACAATAACCAATCTGCCAGCGGCATATTTTTCAATCCAGCCACGGTACTGATCCACGCCCTGCTGATCAAGGTTGGTGCAAGGCTCATCGAGCAGTAAAAGAGGCGTATCTGAAAAGATTGCCTGCGCTAATTTTACCCTTTGCTTCATTCCCGACGAGAAGTCACCCACCTGCTTGTCGCTTGCGGTGTTGAGTCCGGTAAGGTTAATGATATCAGCAACAGTTAATCCGCCGATGGCCCTTTTAAAAGAAAAATGAAACTCGAAAAACTCTCGGAGTGTAAGTTCTTCTACTACCTCCATACCCGGAGCACAGAAACTGGCCGATTGAAATATGTCTGTCAGTGGTATCGGCCTGTCTTGATCATAATTATAGAAGGCCTTGCCCTGAGAAGGCCCCTGCAGGCCGCCAATAATTCTTAAAAGAGTGGATTTGCCACAGCCATTAGGCCCCAGAATTGCATAGGCGCCCGGCCCGTTGAATTTATAACTGACATCCCTGAAGATCCAGTACCGTTGAAAACGCTTACCTATATGCTCCAGGGTGATATTCATCTCTTCAAAAGCAAAAAATGATACACAAGCATGTTGCTATTTAATAATTACATTTCAATTACAGGCACGCCCTTTAAATTTTTTACTTTTTATTTTTAAGTTTTAATTTAACTACGGCATATCTTCAGCAGCATGCCTCCTGACGTAACCTTTCATGATGCCTCTTCCGGTTTCGCGCACAAACGAAATGATCTCATCGCGCTCATCTGAAACAGGAATTTCGGTGTCAATAATGCTCAGTGCTTTAGACACATTATAGCCCCTAACAAAAAGAATACGGTATATATCCAGTATGTGGTTGATCTTTTCTATAGAATACCCTCTGCGTTTAAGCCCTACTGAATTCACACCCATGTATGACAGTGGCTCACGTGCCGCTTTTACGTATGGGGGTATGTCCTTTCTCACCAATGACCCACCGGTAACAAATGCATGTGACCCGATGCGCACAAATTGCTGTACTGCTGTAAGGCCTGCCAGCACTACACAATCACCAACTATAATATGGCCGGCAAGTGTAGTATTATTGGAGAAGATACAGTTGTTGCCCACCTCACAATCATGAGCTATGTGCGTATACGCCATAATCAGGCAGTTATTGCCTATTTTGGTCATATTGCGGTCAACGGTTCCCCTGTTAATAGTCACGCATTCACGGATAGTAGTATTATCTCCGATGATACAAACTGTATCTTCACCTTTAAACTTCAGGTCCTGAGGTATAGCCGAGATAACCGAACTTGGAAAAATGCGGCAGTTCTTGCCTATGCGCGCTCCTTCCATTATCGTCACATTCGACCCGATCCAGGTACCTTCACCAATCTCAACATTTCTATGAATGGTTGAGAACGGGTCTATCTTCACGTTATTGCCAATTTTTGTATCCTGGTGTACGTAAGTTAGTGGATGAATCATTTTTTATCTTTTCTTATTATTTGTGCTACTAGTTCCGCCTCGGTAGCGAGTTTGTTTCCTACATATGCTGTCGCCTTCATTTCACAGATACCGCGGCGTATCGGATTGAGCAGCTCTAACTTGAGAATCAGGGTATCGCCGGGGCGTACTACCTGTTTAAAACGTACCTTATCTATCTTCAGAAAGTACGTGTCGTAATTTTCCGGATCACTGATATTGTTCAGCGCCAGTATACCACCGGTTTGCGCAAGCGCTTCTATCTGCAGCACACCCGGCATCACCGGATTGCCCGGGAAATGCCCCTGAAAGAAATGCTCATTGAACGTTACATTCTTTATCCCTACCACATGGTTGTCCGTCAGTTCAATTATTTTATCAACGAACAGAAACGGAAACTTATGCGGCAGTTTTTTTGTGATCTGCGAAAGATCATAAATAGCCTGCTGGTTGGGGTCGTAATGTGGCACACCCGACAGGTGTTTGTTCTTCTTAATGTACTGCTTGATCTTTTTGGCAAACTCTACATTGGTAGCATGCCCGGGCCTGCTGGCAATAATGTGCGCCTTAATAGGGTGCCCCACCAGCGCCAGATCGCCTACCACATCAAGCAATTTATGCCGTGCAGGTTCGTTGGTAAATCTTAGCTGTATATTGTTGAGTATACCTTCCTGCTTTACTTCTATTTTCTGTTTGTTGAAAACGAGTGCCAGCCTGTTCAGCTCTTCCTGGCTCACTACTTTATCCACCACCACAATGGCATTGCTCAGGTCGCCGCCTTTAATCAGGTTGTTGTCCAGCAGGTACTCCAGCTCATGCAGAAAACAGAATGTGCGGCACGGGCCAATCTCCCCTCTGAATTCAGTAATGTTTTTCAGCGAGGCATGTTGCGTACCCAATACCGGCGAGTTAAAATCTATTAGTGTGGTAATGGCATAGTCGTTAGACGGCACAGCCAGCATATCCACATTTTTTACGGGGTCGTAATAGTGTATGTTGCTGTCTATCGAGTACACTATACGCCTGGCCTCCTGCTCCTCTATACCCACACTGTCTATGGCTTCCATAAACTCACGCGCACTGCCGTCCAGTATCGGCACCTCCGGCCCGTCCAGTTCTATCAGCGCATTGTCTACGCCCAGCCCCACCAGTGCAGAGAGTGTATGTTCTACAGTATTTACTCTTGCTCCGTTAAACTCAATAGTGGTGCCACGCGATGTGTCCACCACATAATCTGCATCAGCCTTTACTACAGGCTGTTCCGGCAGGTCAATACGCTGAAAACGATAACCAAAACCGGGGTTGGCCGGCCTCATGGTCATCGTTACAGTCTTTCCCGTATGCAGCCCTACGCCATGCAGTGTTACTGATCCCTTTAGTGTCTGCTGGTTCTGGCTTTCGTTAGTTGATTGCAACGTCTATGTTTTTATTCTTGTATCCCGGGAAGATGTTTTCCCTACTTTTTATTTTCAATTCCCCTTTCACTTAACAGTGCAGTTAATTCCTGAACCGTTTCTTCAAGTTTCAGCAAACGTTGCTGCAATTCGGGCAAATTTCGGAAAATTGCCTGACTTTTCAGTGAAGTTTTATATTCAAACGCCGGGCTACCGTTCAGCGTGATGCCCGGCTGCGTTACCGACTTCGATATCCCGCTCTGCGCATTGATCTTGGTGCCGTCGGCAAGCTGTATGTGGCCTACCAAGCCCACCTGGCCGCCTATCAGGCAGTTTTTGCCTATTTTGGTTGTACCAGATACCCCCGTTTGCGCTGCTATTACCGTATTGTCGCCAATTTCTGCATTATGGGCTACTTGTATCAGATTATCCAGCTTCACCCCCTTTCGTATAATAGTCGAACCCATCGTAGCGCGGTCTACAGTAGTATTGGCGCCTATCTCCACATCGTCCTCTACTATTACATTGCCTATCTGCGGTATCTTTTTATAAGTGCCGTCTGCCAGTGGTGCAAACCCAAATCCGTCTCCGCCTATTACAGTACCCGAGTGAATTACCACCCTTGCACCCAGCACACAGTCGTCATATATTTTCACGCTGGCATACAGTTTGGCGTTTTCGCCTATCACCGCATTATTGCCTATGTAGCAGCCCGGATAAATTTTTACGCCCTTACCAATGGTTGCACCGTCTGCTATGTACGAAAACGCACCAATGTACACACCCTCACCAATTTTAGCCGTGGGAGATACAAAGCAGGGCTGCTCAACGCCTGTCTTGCCCGCCGATGCTACCATTTCATTATACTTTTCCAGCAGCAGCGCAAAACTGCTGTACGCATCCTTTACGCGTATCAGCGTAGGCTTCACCGGCCGCTGCAGCTCCAGCGATTCATTTACCAGAATCACCGATGCGTTCGAAGTATATAAGTAATCCTCGTATTTAGTGTTAGATATAAAGCACAGCGCACCCTCTTCAGCTTCCTCAATTTTAGCCACGCCGCTCACTTTGGCATCGGGGTTGCCCTCAAGTTTCCCCTGCAGCAGAGTGGCTATCTGTTGTGCTGTGAACTGCATCAATTCCTTTGTTTATACTTTTCCCGGGCAAAAAACTATCGGCCCACTAAAGATAGCAAATGTACGGTTTCCCGTTGGTAAATGTAGGGTTTAAGTATGGTATAGGCAAGTGAATTTGATGGTTACTAACAGAACGGGTAAAGCACGTGTATAAAAAACCCTACTGCCAAAAAACCTGCATGTTTCTACAACCATAGGCCTCGCTGACAAGTGGGGCTAGATGCTTGCGTTACGGGCATAAAAAAAGCCTCAACTAACGTTGAGGCTTTTAAAAGAATATGGCAGCTACCTACTCTCCCGCATTGTGGTGCAGTACCATCGGCCATGGCGGGCTTAACTTCTCTGTTCGGAATGGGAAGAGGTGAACACCGCCGGCAATACCACCATAAGATCGTTACCTGTTGGGTAGATAGTAGTTAGTATAGAGTCGTTAGTCGCAACTATTTACTATGTACTATAGACTATCTACCTGAAGGCAATAAGATCGACATATTGGGTCAGCAATTTCTTTAAGTATTGTAAGGATTAAGTAGCGACTATGTACTAAGTACTATAGACCATCTACTAAAAAAGATTAAAGCTTACGTGCAATTAGTACTACTCGGCTTTGATGTTACCACCTTTACACCTGTAGCCTATCAACGTCATAGTCTTTGACGGCACTTAAAAGTAAACTCATCTTGAGGAAGGTTTCGCGCTTAGATGCTTTCAGCGCTTATCCTGGCTGTACATAGCTACTCTGCACTGCCCCTGGCGGAACAACAGATACACCAGCGGTACATACGCTCCGGTCCTCTCGTACTAAGAGCATGTCCTCGCAATTTACTAACGCCCACCACAGATAGAGACCGAACTGTCTTGCGACGTTCTGAACCCAGTTCACGTGCCACTTTAATCGGCGAACAGCCGAACCCTTG
>OMJB01000106.1 GCA_900299255.1 Sphingobacteriales bacterium | reverse complement strand
GCATTTGCCGGCGGAAAGTTCAGAATGAAACAATGGGGCCGGGAAAAAATAAAAATGGAGCTGAAAATCAGGAAAATCTCTGATTATTGCATAAAAAAGGCCCTAAAAGAGATAGATTGTGATGAATATGATAAAACATTAAACAAACTACTATATAAAAAACTAACTGAGTTGAAATCCGAAAGGAATCACTTTATTAAAAAAGCAAAGGTATACAGATACTTATTACAGAAGGGTTATGAAAAAGATATTGTTGCAGGCATTATAAAAGAGCACTTAAAATGAAAACAATTCATTACTTTTATAAACGCCTTGTATAAACTAACATAGAAATTTATGGTACAGCAGATAACAGAGGGTGTGAATATTATGGTAGAATCATTTTACCAGACTGCACAATCAAATCCGTTGACGTCAGAATATTTATTTGCATACAGAATCACGATTGAGAATTTGTCTGCTCATCCCGTAAAACTTTTAAGCCGCCACTGGCACATTGTTGACAGTAACGGTACGCATCGTGAAGTTGAAGGGGACGGTGTAGTAGGCCAGCAGCCGGTTATAACGCCTGGCGACAGTTACCAGTACACATCAGCAGCAAACCTCAACAGCGATATTGGCAAGATGTACGGTACATATACGGTTGAGAACCTTTTTAACAAACGAAAAATTAAAGTTTCAATACCCGAATTTCAGTTGATAGTTCAGGCAAAATTGAACTAGTATTTGTTTGCTCGTTTTAGCCGTTACTACTAATTTCCAGGGCAGTTTTGAGCAGGTCCACCAATATTTTCTTAGCCCATGATTGAAAAGGAAAATGTTCAGATTGCACATAAATGGTTTGAAGCATTTAACCAGCATCATCTCGAAAATCTGCTATTGTTATACTCTGATACCGCACAGCACTATAGCCCGAAACTCAAGGCCAGGCAGCCCGAAACGGGAGGTTACATCACCGGCAAATCCGCTCTGCGTACATGGTGGAAAGATGCGTTCGAAAGGTTGCCATCTCTTAAATATACTCCGATAACACTAACTGCAGATGATCATAGAGTGTTCATGGAATACAAAAGGGAAGTTGTCAATGAACCGGAAATGCTTGTGGCAGAAGTGCTGGAAATCTCAGATGGATTGATTGTTGCATCAAGAGTTTATCACGGATAAGCGTTCTGTGTTTCAAAGTAATAATCCTGCTACACACTCATTGCACAGTCAATGAAATTTTGTTCTCGAGAGCTTCAGCCGCGTGCCAGTTCAATTTACTGCAGCAAAGCTCTATATTCATTATCAAAAGTTCTTTTTTTGTTTCCTTCCAACGACGTTGATATACACAGCTTCGTAAATGCAGAAGTTAACATAGCAGGCACAATTTCCACCATTACCGTGGATATAGCCAATGATACGGGTCAGATAGTATTTGGCATGTTTGCATCAGCTCCCGCTGGTTCTGGTTTCGGTTTTACCGGAGCTGACCCAAGTGGCGCACAGAATTTAGTTGTAGGTGGCAACAGTGCACCTAATGGTATAGGTTCACTGATGGCTGTTAATGATGGTACTACAGGCAACACAGTTACATGGTCAATAGGCACAAATTGTTCTCATGGCACATTATACGGATTCCCCGGTACTTTAACGTCAAATGGTGGAACACTTACTCCATCTGGCGTTACTTATACCCCTGCTTCCGGATATAGCGGCACCGACCAGTTCGTTATTCAGGCTTCAAATGGTATCAGCACTACATCCTCTACAGTTAATGTTACAGTAAATGCAGCTCCTGCTGTTACATACACAAAAAGCGATGTATCCTGCTATGGTGGCAATAATGGTTCCGTAACTGTTTCTGCTACTGGCGGTACCGGCACACTTACCGGCACAGGAACTTATTCTGGCCTGAGTGCTGGCACATACAGCTAAACCGTAACTGATGCCATTGGTGGCCAAAATACAGTGACAGCTACTGTTAGTGCACCATCAGCTATCAGCATTAGCCTTACACCAACCAATGTTTCATGTAACTCTGCAAACGGTGGTAACAACAGCAACGGCAGTATCTCTTTGTCTCCTACAGGCGGAACAGGTTCTTACACATATTCATGGGCTCCAGGCGGATCAACATCAGCAAATCTTACAGGTAAAGCACCGGGAACATATACAGTAACTGTAACTGACGGTAATGGTTGTACTAAAACCAGCTCTACTACTATCAGCCAGCCTACAGCTATTACAGTATCTACTACTGTAACAAACGTTAGCTGCAACAGCACCAACAATGGAAGCATCACTGCTACAGCAACAGGCGGAACAGGAACTTTAAGCTATGCCTGGACTCCATCAGGCAGCGGCGCTACAAAAACAGGTGTTTCTGCAGGCACATACAGTGTAACTGTTACAGACGCAAACAGCTGTACTAAAACAGTTGCAGCTACTGTAACTCAGAATGTAGGGCCATCAAGCACTATCTCCGGCAGCAATTCTGTATTGGGTGGATTAACTTACACGTACAGCGGCCCTTCAGGAATGAGCTCTTACTCATGGTCTATTACTGGCGGTAACCACGTATGTGATGCCCATTGCCATCACAACAGTGCACATAGCTGCGGAAGCGGTTGTGACCATAACGGGCACGCCTGTACTTCTGCCTGCCATCACCACAGCAGCCACAGCTGCTCAAATCAGCACTACGGAGACCACCATTGTAGCAGCAAATGCCATCATGGTGCGGGCCACTATTGTAACCCGAATTGCGACCACTACGGCGTATCATGCAACTCATCTTGCCACCACCACAGCAACCACCATTGTGGCCACACACATTGTGGCAGTGCTGCAATTTCTGGTTCAACAACAGGATCTAGTGTAAACATTTCTACGCCATGCTGCGCAGGTGTGTATACCGTAACGCTTACAACTACCAACACTTCTGGTTGCAGCAGCACCAGTGCTATGGCTGTAACTGTAACGCCAAGCTCGCAGATTACTTTGTATTCTAATATCTATATTACCGGTACAGGTAACCATCCGGGCATTACTAAATCAGAATTGGCATCTGATATCAAAGTGTTTAACAGGGGTAATTCAAATGGAGGCAAACGCGATCACGACCAGAGCCACTACGCTACAATCTGGAACAGCACTACCGGTATTGTTTCAAATGCTGTTGTGAGCAGCCCTTCATTAGTTACAATCGGAGGTGGCCCTGCTTACCAGTACGTAATTACTGTTCCTGCAAATGGCGCATACCTGATTGTTGGTAAATCTGTTGTTTCTTCTTCTGCATATTCCGGAGGAACAGTGACGATCTACAACGTTACCAAAGCGGGTAATCACGACAGCGATGACGACGATGATGATGATGAAGACGAAATCAACCCATGTACCAGCACTATAGTTAAATTCCATTCAGTACTTAAAGATGCAAAAGGAAAATGTGTTGAAGGTAACACTCAGTTGCAGCATGGTTCTCTGATGGTAATGGTATCACCTGCTACACTCGAATTTGATGATACTTCAGCTCTTATGCCAATCGTTTATGAATCTGTAGAAGGAGACTGGAGCGTATCTGTAACTGCCGATCCGCCATATGGTTTCTATGCAGTACCAAGTGATGCGCTTTCTACCAGCCTTACAGACAGTGTTCTTTCTGCTGTACAGTTTGAAGTAGTTGATACAGGTAGTGAGTGGACTAATACTAAACTTACTCACACTATTCAGCACAAAGGTGCTCAGCGCATAGCTAATTCAAGCCCTAAAATGGTGAATTTGAGGACTAATAAACCATCAGTGGTAAACATCAACCCTAACCCTGCTACAGATATCATCAATGTTGTTTTTCCTAATTTCGAAGGTTCTGCAACTTTGTATATCTACAATGTAACAGGCCAGAAGGTTGCTGAGAAACCTATACATATGACAGGTGGTGAAATAGTAACTATGGATATCACTTCTCTTGTGCCAGGCGTATACATGGTTACAGCAGAAAATCAGGCAGGTAAAGCTACCGGCAGGATGATTAAGAAAGAAAAGTAAGAATTGAGATTTGTTTTAGTTGGGGCGGCTCCTTTTCAGGGGCCGCCTTTTTAATTGCCATCAGTAACAGTTCCGGAAATTTCATCAGCTTTCATTTGTAGCTGTTGTTTCAGTTCCTTCCATATTTTCACTTGTTTCGCCACCTTGGCCAGTGTACCTAACGATGAAATATGCTGATCTGCTGCCGCAATACATGGCTGTAGCACTTTACCGGTAAAATAATTTACCGCTGCCAGCCTACGTTCAGCCAGCCGTTCGTCGTCCATGGAAGCTATAAGCTCATGTATCTGTTTATGAAACCCACCCGCATGTTTCTGTGCCTTTGTTAGTTCGTCCAGGGTCTGTTTGTATAATTCTATATTCTTTTCTTTTGGCCCCGTTTTTCTCTTCAGTATTTCCGGCAGCAGCTGTTCAGTATAAATGATGAGGTCGGTAAACGTAAATATTTTGCATAGTTGAAATTCCAGTGCGGCACGTTTGCTTTGAATTAGTATTTCTTCCAGTTCGTCCTCTTCATTTTCGCTGCGCGCAAAATCAATTACTCTTTCATCAGTTATGATATTGCTGGGTTGCAGCCTGCTCCTGAGCACAAGCCCCTGCAAACTGGTACATCGGCTCAGTGCCACGTACACCTGACCGGGAGCAAAAGACTGATTGAGGTCCACTACCGCTTTCTGCAATGTGAGCCCCTGGCTTTTGTGAACTGTTACCGCCCATGCCAGCCGCACAGGGTACTGCGTAAAACTCCCCGATTCCTCTTCCTCTATCTCACCTTTTTGAGCATTGAGCGTGTAGCGCATATTGCGCCATGTCTCCGGTTCCAGCAGTATGTCTTCATTTTCTTCATCTCCCGGAAAGTTCACCCATATGCCCTCAGCGTTTATTATAGCCACACATCCTATCCGGCCGTTGTAATAGCGCTTTGGGGTCTGCAGGTCGTTTTTCACAAACATGACCTGTGCACCTTCTTTCAGGTACAGCATTTCTTCCGTTGGCAGGTTTTTTGGGTTAAACTCGTTTTTTATTTCCCCTTTAAAACTGTGCAGCTTGCCTGGCAGTTGTTCCAGTGAAATCTTATTGATCTCATCTGCAATGCGGTTGTGGGTGGATAGTATTATGTAACCGGGTTCCTGTTGTGGCTTTGGATCATACTGCAGATTTAGTGTATCTATATCCTGCTGCAATACCTGTCCGTTTCGTATGCGGTTAAGGATATCTATAAACCTTTGCTCCTTTTGCCGGTATATTTTCTTCAACTCTATATAAAGCGGCGGATGTTCCCTGAGCACTTTTGAATCAAAAAAATAAGGGCTCTGGTAGTAGTGCTTAAGAATATCCCAGTCCTGCTCAGGTGCTACCGGCGGTAATTGAAACAGATCACCAATAAACAACATCTGCACACCACCAAAAGGCTGATGCCAGTTTTTTCGCACATGCCGCAGTACCAGGTCTATAGAATCAAGCAGGTCGCAGCGTACCATACTTACTTCATCTATGATAAGTAATTCCAGTTTTCGAAGTAGCTTCAGCTTGGTTTCTCTGAGTTTAAGATTGGCCAGCAGAGAATGTTTGTCATGAGTTTGTTCTCCCTGCCGGCCAAAGCCTCCAGCGGTACCCGGCACAAACGGCCCGAAAGGCAACTGTAGAAATGAGTGTATTGTTTCTCCGCCCGCATTGATGGCGGCCACACCGGTTGGTGCCACAATAGCGCACTGTTTTTTGGTTTGTGTGCGTATATATTTCAGAAACGTAGTTTTGCCCGTGCCAGCCCTGCCGGTCAGAAACAGATGCTCATTGGTGTCCCTGACAAAAGAAACCGCCTTCTGAAAAATAGAATTGGAGGTGTCAACTGTTTCTGCAGCGGTTTCGGGCATGTCCTTTATTTACCTGTAGTGAGGGTTTATTTTACAGAAAGCGCATTTAATGCTTTGATGAAGTTTTTTATTTCTTCTTCCTTTGTATCCCAGGCACACATCAGCCTCACTTCATGAGTACTGTCTTTCCATACATAAAATGGATAGTGTTCCTGAAGCGGTTCGTACCACTCGCGGGGTATTTCTGCAAATATAGCGTTGGCCTGTGTTGGTTTCGTGATCTTTATTTGCGGATTCTGTTCCAGGGCACTGCGCAGCATCGCTGCCATGTTGTTTGCGTGGGTAGCCGTTTTTCGCCAGAGGTCATTTTCCAGCATGGCTTCAAACTGCGCAGCAATAAATCTGGTTTTCGAAGCAAGTTGTATAATTTGTTTATGCTTGTACGCTATATGTTTCGACAACTCTTTATTAAAGACGACGACCGCCTCGCCAAACATCATACCAGCTTTGGTGCCACCGAGCGAAAGTATATCTACGCCGGCTTTGCTGCTTATGTCTTTCAGCCCGCATCCCAGCGATGCTGCTGCATTAAAAAACCGGGAGCCATCCATGTGCAGATATAAACCATTCTCTCTGGCCACTTCAGCAATCGCCCGTATCTCGTCTGGAGAATATACAGTTCCATATTCTGTAGCCTGCGTAATGGACAGCATTGCGGTCTGCGGATAGTGTACATCTCCTTTTCTGATCAGGCGTTCCTTTATGGTGTCGATATCCAGTTTGCCGTGGTCATTTGCTTTCAGCGGAAAGAACCTGCAGCTGGTAAATGTTTCCGGTGCAGACGATTCATCATTATAGATATGAGATGTGTCAGCGCATAATACTGCATTGTATGAATGCGTTGCACTGCTGATGCTGAGCAGGTTGGCACCGGTACCGTTAAAAACAAAATACACATCAGCGTCAGTTTCAAATATATCTCTGAACTTTGATACTGTTCGTTTGGTTATTTCATCAGCTCCGTAAGAGCGGGCGTGTTGGGTATTCGCTTTTGTCAGTGCCTCCATTATTTCCGGCAGTACACCGGCGTAGTTATCGCTGGCAAAACTCTTCATGCAAAAATTGTTTAGGCGATAAAATTAAGTGTTTTCCGTACCTTAGTAGGGTAAAAATTGTTAGTATGAAATACATATCGCTTTTTTTACTTGCAGGCTTTTTGTCTCTTTCTTCACATGCACAACGTTTTATTCAATTAAGGAATCTTTGGGCAGAGCCACAGGTTCATGTGTTGTTCAACGGGTATAAAATTTCATTTACAGTGCGGGATGTCAGTAAAGCGCTGCAACTGCTGGCAGAAACCGGCGATAGTACCTATTGGGCTAGCCGGAACCTCGATACTTCAAAGCAATATTATGCCGAGCTGTTTCCCGGCTACCGTACTGAATACCACAATACGCTTCAGCCACTGATGCAGAAAGGGGTGGGTGCTTTTTTGCTATATAAGGGTATGGCTATTGTTGAAAATACCCGGAAGAAAAAAGTAAAAAAAGTTACTGTGGATACACAGCCGCTCATAGGTGGAGTCAATGTTGCCGATTTAAAATTTTATGACCCCGGCACAGGTATTATGATCTTTAACGGACAAATGCCAGACATTATGAAGAATGCCGACCTGGGGATAGATTTTTAGAGCCATTGTACAGCTTTATGCTGTGTAATACACAGAAATTTTTAAGCCTTAAGCAAATCCGCCGTTTCTTTGTGGCCTATGAAAAGCGAATTTGAAATCCTGAGTACAATTATTAAAAAACGCCGGTCGGTAAGCTGGGCTAAAATGAATGGCCAGTTAATTCCGGATGCTCAGATAAACCAGTTACTGGAACTGGCTCACTGGGCGCCAACACACGGACGTACAGAGCCATGGAAATTTTTGGTATACGCCGGAAATGCCAGAAAAACTTTTGCCAAAACACATGCCGAACTTTATTGGAACCACACACCCGAAGATAAGCGGCAGGAAACCACTTACACCAAATTATTGCATAACACCGATCTGGCTTCACATCTGGTAATAGCAGTAATGAAGAGAGGCGAAAACCCTAAAATTCCGCAGCTAGAAGAAGTTGCCGCCGCATCCGCCGCTATTCAAAATTTGTTGCTGGGAGCTCAGGCGCTGGGTATATCCACTTTGTGGAGTACCGGTGGGCTTACTCACAGCCACATTTTGAAAGAACACCTTCAATTGGGCGCCGATGATATTGTAATGGGCCTGATATTCCTGGGCTATACCGATGAGCCGGTTAAAGACGGAATACGGAATAGTCAATTTGCAGACAAAGTGCAGTGGATGTAGATGCCTCTGTATGCCTTTTTCAAACAAACAAAACGAAACAACCTCCACAGGGTAATTGAAAAGTGACGGGCTAACTGAAAAAAACACAGCTTTTTCAGATGAATTTTAATATTATGAAGTATCTTTCCGCTTTAAAAGTAAATGTATGCAAAAAATCGTTTTATTTGTTCTAACTCTTAGCATCTTCACGCTGTCTTGCGATAAAACGGTAAAACAGGGCCTTGTCTATACTGTTACCAACGATGCGCAGGACAGTATTATGAAAGATATTTTCATTCCCGATTCCGGTACATATACCATGCCCGTAAAAGTTAAGTTCTTTACCGGCTACCAGAATGATTATGTGAAACTGGTTCTGACCGGATTGCCTTCAGACATTAAAGTAACGCCGGATACGTTTACATCAATTCCCAACTTCACACAGAATTTTGTTTTCAATACCTATCATGTAGCCTTGGGTGTTCATCCGGTTACACTCACTGCTTACACAGAAACTGCTGTTCCGCAGATATACAATTTTAACGTGACTGTAATTCCTGCAGATTGCGCAAAACTTTTCTGGGGTAACCTGGTGGGTACAAGTGCCTGTACTTCCCGCAGCTATACCTCTGCAGCAACAGGTGTGTCATCAGGTACTACCAACAAACTGATCATCAATAATTTCGCAGGTTATGGCATCCACTGCGATGTGGTCGTTGACCTGAACTGTGATAATGATTCACTACACATAGCTTATGGTAATTACGGCAACGGTGTAATGCTTTCAGGTTCAGGTATTTTCACAGCCGACAGCATGATGATTAATTATGTTGCCACATCCATACCTACAGGTGGTGGCGAAAGCTGCACTATTACTTACAAAAAATAGTACGCTGGGCTAATTCTTAGTTTCAAATTTTCGTATTCATGTCAAGTCCTTCATTCTATACGCGCCTGCAAAAAGAATTGCAGGAAATTAAAGACGCCGGCCTGTACAAGCAAGAGCGTATTATAGAGTCGCCTCAGGGTGCTGAAATTATTGTGAATGGCCAGACTGTGCTGAACTTTTGTGCCAATAATTATCTGGGCCTTTCCTCTCATCCTAAAGTTATTGCCGCTGCACATGCCACTGTCGACAACAGGGGATATGGTATGAGTTCCGTGCGTTTTATCTGTGGTACTCAGGATATTCATAAAGAACTGGAAGAAAAGCTTTCAAAATTTCTGGGTGTTGACGATACCATACTTTATGTAGCCTGCTTTGATGCCAACGGTGGTGTTTTCGAACCGCTGCTGGGCGAAAACGACGCTATTATTTCTGATGAGCTCAACCATGCTTCTATCATAGACGGCGTGCGTTTGTGCAAAGCCCGCCGCGGCAGGTACCTGCACAACGATATGGCCGATCTGGAAGCGCAGCTGAAAGCAAACATGGAAGCCCGTACCAGGCTCATCGTTACTGACTCTGTTTTTTCTATGGACGGTACCATAGCCCAGCTCGACAAAATTTGTGACCTGGCCGATAAGTACGATGCACTGGTAATGATCGACGAAAGTCATTCCTCGGGCTTCATGGGCGCAACCGGAAGAGGTGTACACGAATTGTGCGGTGTTATGGGCCGGATAGATATTATCACCGGTACTATGGGTAAAGCACTGGGTGGCGCATCCGGCGGTTTTACCAGCGGCCGGAAAGAGATTATAGATATGCTGCGTCAGCGTAGCCGGCCATACCTGTTCTCTAATTCTCTGGCTCCTTCAATAGTGGGTGCAACCATTGCTGTGCTGGATATGCTCAGCGAAACAACAGAGCTGCGTGATAAGCTCGAAGACAATACCATGTACTTCCGCAAGCGTATGACAGATGCTGGTTTTGATATTAAACCGGGCACACATCCTATTTGTCCGCTTATGCTATACGATGCTGTTGTAGCTCAGAAGTTTGCAGCTCGTATGCTCGAAGAAGGTATCTATGTTATTGGTTTCTTCTTCCCGGTAGTACCAAAGGGTAAGGCGCGTATCAGGGTTCAGATATCTGCTGGCCATGAGCGTCACCACCTCGACAGGGCTATTGAAGCATTTATTAAAGTGGGTAAGGAGCTTGGTGTACTGAAAGGATAAACAGCTTTGTACCCTATTTTTCATTCATAATACAATTGCTTTGCTCGCCAAAGGAGAATTTATTGTCAGGCTGAAGCCGCTCGCAGACGACCGGGAAATCCCTCTTTTCGGTCGAATGAGCATCGACAAGGAATTCACCGGAGACCTTGTGGGCACCAGTATGGGACAAATGCTCAGCGCTGGTACTGCTGTCCCCAATTCAGCAGGATATGTGGCAATTGAAAAAGTAGATGGAACACTGAATGGCAGGCGCGGAACTTTTGTGCTGCAACACAATGCAACTATGGATAAAGGAGTGGGTACACTCAACATTATAGTTGTGCCCGATTCAGGTACTGCTAAATTAACCGGCCTGAAAGGAAACCTGAATATCATCCGCAAAGACGGAAAACACTTCTACGAATTCGACTACGAGCTTCCTGAATAAACGCGCTGAAACTTATAGCCGCTCTATTACAAACCGCGATACGGTTGCTGATGCACCATTTGACAGTTTAAGCAGATACATTCCATTAGGAACATCATTGCCTATCGATATCTGTTCTTCAACTTTACCGCTCTGTGGCACAATCGTGTGTTGGTATACCACTCTGCCATCTACATTGATTACTTCTATGGCAACAGCTGCATCGTTGTCACTTGTTCCTTTGATGGTAAATGTCCCGTTGTTTGGATCAGGAGCCAGAGTTACAACAATGTTGTTGCTGGTTGTAACATCGTTTATACTCGTAGTCCCCCAGTTCACCTTACGTATGCGGTTGTTGTGGCTGTCTGCAATATAGAGATTATCAGAAGCATCAAGAGCCACACCTATCGGATAAGAAAGTGTAGCGTTTGTGGCTGGTCCGCCGTCACCCATTAGTCCTCCGTACCCGTTGCCGGCAATCGTAGTGATAGTACCCGATGGGCTGATTGATCGTATGCGGTTGTTGTTGAGATCTGAAAACAGAATATTCCCTTTGTGGTCTACCGCAATTCTCTTCGGTCCGTCCAGCGATGCAGTCATAGCACTTCCGCCATCTCCGGCAAAACCCTGTAGCGTCATGTCTCCACCCACCCTTGTCATTACACCGGCAGGAGTAACTTTCCGGATAATATTATCCCAGTAGTCAGCTATGTACACATTACCGCTGGTATCAACCGCTATTCCCGACAGTCTTCTGTTCGACGGAAACCACAGTTCGCCGGTATAACCATATGCACCGCCGGTAAGTGTTGCATCAAAACCTCCTACAAGTGTGTTTATAGTTCCGGCTGGGCTCACTCTGCGAATGGCCATATTGCCTGCATCAGAAATATACAGATTGCCCGATTTATCAACAGCAACATCAAATGGCTCATAAAGAGAAGCAGCTGATGCTGGTCCGCCGTCACCGGTGTATATGCCTATCCCTGTGCCTGCCACAGTACTGATCATACCTGCAGCATTTACTTTTCTGATAACATTGTTTTTGTTATCTGCTATATACAGGTTGCCTGCATGGTCTGTTGCCAATCCGTAAGGTGTGTTTAGTTGTGCAGCAGTGGCTGGTCCGCCGTTGCCACTGTAACCCGCCGTGCCTGTTCCGGCCACGGTACTAATGATTCCGTCATGGTCTATTTTACGTACCACTGAGGTCCCTGGCTCAGAATAGTAAATGTTTCCTGCATCATCGGTAGTTATTGCCCACGGGCTTCCTATTGTTGTAGTAATAGCAGGATTTCCATCTCCAGTGCTGCAACCGTCGCAGCCGGCAATGGTATACATGATCTGAGCATTAACAGGCAAAACAAAAGCTGAAAAAGCAAGCAAAAATGGATAGATCTTTTTCATAAGTAGGTTATAGTTTGTAATTGAAGATACGAAATTAATTTGAGAAAAATCAAAATGTGGGTTGATTCTGTTTCTACAAGAAAAGAAAGAGTTACCTCTGAAACTCAAACAATGATTTTGTGTCTAATAAGTATTTCTCAACCATTCATCTCCTCTTTGTTACACTTGGTTCACAAGTTATTCATCCACTACGTTTTATCTACGCACAATCTGCGTAGATTATACCCTACAATCTACGCATTTAAAATTACATAAACCGTATTGCGCCAGTAGGCTCATCTCCAGGCATACTTAAAAGTATCACGCAGCCCCAACCCCTTCCCCAATAATCCACCTTTACTTCCGCATTCCGGAAAACCATTCCGTCTCGCGGAGAAAAATCAATGTGTGCCAAAAATAAAACAATTGATAATCAATCAGTTAGCACTTTGGCACGTGGTTGGTTATATACCAATCAAACAACTAAACAACTAATTCTAAACAAACTAAATCTACAAAAATGAAAAACATCGTAAAATCACTCGCAATCACTGCCGCTGTATTAGGTTTCGCTAACAGCACATTCGCACAGGCTTCAGCT
>OMJB01000105.1 GCA_900299255.1 Sphingobacteriales bacterium | reverse complement strand
CCGCAGTGAAGCAACCTCACGCAACCCCAAAAAATGAGTGTCATTGCGAACTATTACTTCAGCCGAGCCAACAAGAAAAAGCCCCCGCAGTGAAGCAACCTCACTCAATCCTAAAAAAATGAGTGTCATTGCGAACTGTTACTTCAGCCGAGCCAACAAGAAGAAGCCCCAGCAGTGAAGCAACCTCACGCAACCCCAAAAAAATGAGTGTCATTGCGAACTGTTACTTCAGCTGAGCCAACAAGAAAAAGCTCCCGCAGTGAAGCAACCTCACGCAACCCCAAAAAATAAGTGTCATTGCGAACTGCTGCTTCAGCCGAGCCAACAAGAAAAAGCCCCGCAGTGACGCAACCTCACGCAACCCCCGCCCGCACACGTTCGTTTAAGACTGTTTCTTAAATCCCCACAGGTATAAGACTGCGTTTTAAACCGGTGATGAACTTATTTAAATTAGTCAGTGTTACCCAATAGTATTCACCTAATTGAAAACTTTGGAATTGAGCCCAAAACAGTTCTCTATCCATAAAATATTAATTTAAAAAATGCGTATAGATACCAACATTTACCCAATAATTATCGTCTAAGTAATTATAGTGCTTGAGTATTCAGCAACAATCAGTTTGCGTTTTGCCATAGTGGCTTAATGGGTATCGCAGCCTGGTATCATCGTCAGTGAAAACTGACATTGTACGTAATATACTCTGTTTACCTAATCTCTAAACCTGACCTATGAAAAAAATACTCTTCAAAGTCCTTGACCTTAAGTCCTATCTGCGTGTGCTGCACATGAGTTTTCATTTCATGTACGCTATTGGTGCGCTGAAGCGAGATCATACGTACAGATACCACTATTTTGATGCCAAAGTGATAAAGGAAGGAGACCACGTGATGGATTTTGGCGCCAACCTGGGATACTATACCAAGCTGTTTGCAAAATGGGTAGGTAAAACCGGTGCAGTGTACGCAGTGGAACCAGTGCCCGAATTTGTTGATACAATTAAGGATGGAACGAAAGAGTATCACAATGTGACCATATACAACTTTGCGCTGGGGCGCGAAGAACGTAACCTGACATTATCTACGCCTGGCAGGTATGGACCTGCGCACGGGGCTGGCAAAAGTAGATAGTGAAAAAGATGTTGAGGTATCAGAGTTTTCATTTAAGGCAGAAATGAAGTGCGGTAGCGAACTTTTTCGTGACCTTACCAGGCTTGACTTCATAAAGTGCGACATAGAGGGTTACGAGGAAGTGGTGTTACCGGAAATGAAACCGGTATTGGAGAAATTCAAACCAATAATACAATTGGAAACCTGGGGTAATCAGAAAGCCGTGGTCGAACAATTCCTCCTCTGCATGGGCTATAACGAATACGATCTCGATGGCGGAAAGTTAACACAGGTGGCCAGTCCGAACTATGTAATTTCCGGCGATCTGTTTTTTATTCATCCCGATAATAAAGTTATGCTTGGCCGGTTTAACAACGTATTGCAACCAGTGGCGTAATTACTTTTTCCGTCTCCGGAAAGTCTCTGCTTTTCCCCACTGGTTTAAGACTGTGTCTTAAACCACTAATGTAAAGCTGAACTCAGTCCGGCAACCCCCGCACCGAAAGCCCCATAGAATTCTCCCTGTGATAAATTCCACTCAAACCAAAAAAATGAGTGTCATTGCGAACTGTTACTTCAGCCGAGCCAACAAGAAAAAGCTCCCGCAGTGAAGCAACCTCACGCAACCCCAAAAAATGAGTGTCATTGCGAACTGTTACTTCAGCTGAGCCAACAAGAAAAAGCCCCCGCAGTGAAGCAACCTCACGCAACCCCAAACCTCCACTGGTTTAAGACTGTGTCTTAAATCATTAATATAAAGCAGGACTCCCCGGCAAACCCTGCACCGAAAGCCCCATAGAATTCCCTCAGCCATTTTACAAATTAGCACTCCGTCTCTGTAGCACCTCTGCTTTTCCGCACGACTCTCCGGTATCAGGGTACCGTAGCAACAACCCTATTCCAAATTCCCAACCCCCAATTCCTAACTCCCAATTCCTAAAACCCAATTCCATATGGCCAAATTTGTGCTACCTTTGCACACTTTGAAAATTCACACCGGTAGATTTTCATATTAGCACATTTTCGCATTAGCACATTACCATATTGTCGAATTATCACATTATATAATTAAATGGCATTACAAGCAGGAATAGTTGGCTTGCCCAACGTA
Organism: Sphingobacteriales bacterium; assembly: GCA_900299255.1. Taxonomy (GTDB): domain Bacteria; phylum Bacteroidota; class Bacteroidia; order Chitinophagales; family Chitinophagaceae; genus Nemorincola. The sequence continues at coordinate 14,465 of OMJB01000105.1, read as the reverse complement.
GGAAAATCAACATTGTTCAATGCGGTGAGCAACAGCGCAAAGGCACAAGCATCCAATTACAGGTTTTGTACCATCGAGCCCAACATAGGCCAGGTAGATGTACCGGATGAGCGCCTGGCCAAACTGGCTGAGCTCGTTCAGCCGCAGCGCATACTACCTACTACAATAGAATTTGTGGATATTGCAGGCCTTGTAAAGGGTGCCAGCAAGGGCGAAGGGCTGGGAAACAAATTCCTCGCCAATATCCGTGAGGTAGATGCCATTGTGCATGTGATCCGCTGCTTCGAAGATGAGAACATTCTGCGCGATGAAGGTGATATCAATCCCATCAGTGATAAAGAAATAATTGATACTGAGTTGCAACTGAAGGACCTGGAAAGCGTGGAAAAGAAGATGCAGCGCATGGAGAAAATGATCAAGGCCGGCGACCCCAAAGTGAAGCACGCCCTCGAGGTGCTGCAGCAGTGCCAGCAGCACCTGTCGGAAGGGAAAAACATTCGCGGGCTGAAACTGGAAGGCGAAGACCGCGAAGCAATAGCAGACATTTTTCTGCTTACCGATAAACCGGTGCTGTATGTAGCCAATGTAGACGAAGCTGCATTGCTTACAGGCAACAAATACTCTGATGCGCTTGTAAAGGCCGCAACTGAAGAAGGTGCGCAGGTAATAGTAATGAACAACTCTATTGAAGCGCAGATATCAGAGCTGGAAAGTAATGAAGATAAAGAGCTCTTTTTTGCGGAATACGGCCTTACAGAGCCCGGCCTGCACAGGCTGATACGTGGTGCTTATACGCTGCTCAATCTCGCTACCTACTTTACGGCTGGTGTGCAGGAGGTTCGCGCCTGGACCATACATAAAGGCTGGAAAGCGCCACAGGCAGCCAGCGTTATTCATACCGACTTTGAAAAAGGCTTCATTAAAGCCGAGGTGATTGCGTACAACGACTTCATTACCTATAAAAGCGAAGCCGCCTGCCGCGAAAACGGGAAGCTGCGTATAGAAGGTAAGGAATATGTAGTGCAGGATGGAGACGTAATGCACTTCAGGTTCAATGTCTGATAGTCAGAGAACACATCACTCCTTATTGCCAAACATAAGTTGATCATGAGCAGGCCTAAGATTTCATTATTTGTAGCTGCCGGATTGATCATGGTAGTAACTGCAATCTTTCAGGCCGGTATTTACTTTAAGTACAAGGGTAGCCCGTTCAGCGAAAAACCGGTTGTAGATGAAGCACTTGCCGGGCAGATAGCAGCAAACAAACTGATTGTGGATACGGCGGTTTCATTACTGAAATCAGGTGACATTGTTCTGCGCAGGGGCCTCGGTGCCGACAGCTATATGCTGGCTGAAATGAATCGCACAGATAAAACTTATTCACATTGCGGCATAGTGATGGTGGAAGGGGGATATCCGTTTGTGTACCACAGCATTGGCGGGGAAGATAATCCGGATGAGCGGTTGCGCCGCGATTCTGCATCTTTTTTCTTTTCTCCGCTGCACAATACCCATGCGGCCATTGTGCGTTACAGTTTCTCAGGTGAGGAGGTCAGCCGGCTGGGTGATGTAGTCAGGAATTATTACCGTATAAAGCCCCGCTTCGATCTTAAATTCGACCTCAGTACAGACGATGTGCTGTATTGCTCTGAGTTTGTTTATAAATCCGTGAGTCAGACCCTCGCAGACACCGCTTACATTCACATCAGCGGCCTTTTTGGCCATAGGTTTGTAGGTATTGATGACCTGTTCTTAAATGAACACGCAAATGTGGTTTGGCAAACAAAATTTAAATAATACCTTTGCCGCCTAAATCACGAAATATGAAAAAAATTACAGGGCTATTCGCCACAATATTTGTTGCAGCACTTTTTATGGTGAGCTGTAATAGTAATTCTCCTAAAGATGTTGCCAACACATGGCTGAATGGCTTTTATCATATGGACTATGAAGCCGCCAAGAAAGTGTCTACCGACGAAACCAAAACTTTTATTTCTCAGCTACAGGCCCTCAGCGGTATGATGCCTGATTCCAGCAAGAAGGAAATGAAAAAGGTTACTGTAAATGTTAAGGATGTGAAGGAAGATGGCGATAAAGCTACGGTTACCTACACAACATCTACAGATGGCAATAAAGAGCAGTCTCTGAAGATGGTGAAGAAAGACGGCAAGTGGCTGGTTCAGTTCACTAAAAATGATTCTATGGGCGATATGGGAGCCGGCGGGGGTAATGAGCCTGCCGCTGATTCTGCTGCAACTACGCCTGCCGGCCCGGCAGATGGTGGTGCTGCTGATACCACTAAGCACTAATACAGATCCTGGGCAGTGCCCGTTTTTGAAAATAAAAGCCGCCTCAGGGTGGCTTTTATTTTTATATTTACCTCTTTGAAATAAATTTGTTTAATGGTACTGAGCAGATTCTGGTTGATCATAATTCTATCTTCGATAGTGTACATTCTTGTTATGCTGTCTGCGGGTTCTGTGTATTCGATAGACAGTTTGGTAAACGGCAAGAAAGATGACCCGCTGCTGATAAAGGAGATGTACCTGAAAGATGTAGCCTCACCACTCCGTGACAGTATAGCCGCTGCCAAAGGTGGCAATTACATTGTAAAGGGTACTGCACAGCAAAAAGACACCCTGCTCACACTGGATAAAGATGTAGTGAAGATAACCGTTGGCAAGCAGGGCGCAGACGGGATATTACCCACTTGTAAGAACACTATTTTTGATCTGATACTGCCGCTGATAGCTTATTTGTCATTCTTCTGCGGTATACTGCAGTTGCTCATAGATTCTGGTGCCTCTGAAAAACTGGCAAGGCTGCTCAGCCCGGTATTTGTTAAGATATTCCCCGAGGTGCCGGCCCAGCATCCTGCTATCTCCTACATGATGCTCAATTTTGCAGCCAACTTCCTTGGCCTTGATTCTGCCGCAACACCGTTTGGCCTGAAGGCTATGGAGAGCCTGCAGGAACTGAATCCGGATAAAGAAAAGGCCAGCAATTCGCAGATCATGTTTCTGTGCCTCCATGCAGCCGGGCTTACGCTTATCCCTACTTCTATTATAGGGTATCGTGCTGCTCAGAACGCACATAACCCCTCTGATGTGATGCTGCCCTGCATTATTACATCATTCGTTGGCACGCTTGCCGCAATGGTTATCGTTGGCATCAGGCAGCGCATTATTTTTAAAAGTGCCACTCTATTGCTCTCTATCGGTGCTGTTTGTGGCATCATCACCGGCCTGATGCTGTATATACTCAAGCTGGACCTAGTAGCCAAAAACCATTTTACCAACAACATATCTAATGTGATATTGCTGGTGATCATACTCGCTATTCTCAGCTATGCTTTTTTAAAAGAAAAGGTTTTTGCTGCGGGCGGTAAAGATGTGTTTTCTTCTTTTGTGGAGGGTGCTTCTGGCGGGCTAAAGACCGGCCTGGCTATTTTTCCCTACATATTGGGTATGCTCGTGGCTATTTCTTTGTTCCGCAACAGCGGCGTCTTTGAAATCGTTTCAGGCCTGATGGTAAAATTGTTTCTGCTCATGGGTGTAAACAGGCAGGTAGTTGATGCGTTGCCGGTAGCCCTGCTTCGTCCGTTCAGCTCCAGTGGTGCCCGTGGCTTTCTGATAGATTCCATGCGCACTTATGGTGTTGATTCCTTCACGGGCAGGTTATCTAGCGTATTCCAGTGCTCTGCCGAAACTACTTTTTATGTCATAGCCGTATATTTTGGCAGCGTTAAGATCAGGAACACCCGGTACACGCTTTCTGCTATGCTGCTTGTTGACCTGATCTGTGTGATAACAGCAGTTCTGGTTTGCATGCTGTTCTTCTGATTCTTTGAGGGGGTTTCCCCAACCGCTCCCGGTCAAGGCTGGTTTTCCGTTGATGGCACGGTTTTTAAACGTTGATACCTGTAGGTTCTTTAAAAAAGAAGGTATGAACAGGCTGTTTATTTCCGTTTCCGTATTGACAGTGAGTCTCTGTAGTGTGGCATCTGTTGCACAAAGCGTGGCTTACGAAAAAACGGTGGCGGCTACGGCAGGTGCTTATCTCGTTGATTGTGCAGTTCAGGCTGCAGTAAATACAAATAGTGCAGGCAGGGAGTGGGTGGTTTATCCCAATCCGGTAGTGAGTGTGGCGGTAATTAATATGCCTCAGGCAGTTGTTGGCACGGTTTATATAGACATTACAGACAGGAAGGGAAAGACAGGCCACATAGCGATAGAAGGTGGGGGTAATTCAAAATTGCAGTTCGATATGAGTATTTACCCTCCGGGGCAATATATAGTCAGTGTTTGTTCAGTTGAATCAGGAATTGGTAGGTTAGTTGTTTTAAAGAAGTAGATGTTTTAGTTTATGTTGATTGAATGCGTTAACAGTGAGTGTTAGCAGTGAGGATGATTGGTGAGTGTGCCGCCTTCCGGAAGGGAGGCGGTTTTTTTATGCGGCGCTTTTATCAAGGGGCCATTCGTTGGCTGCGAAGTCCTGCTTGCTGCCTAGTTTTTTCAGTAATCTGAAATGAGACCTCAGGGCAGACAAAACAGTAGGGTACTCCTTATATCCGATACCATATTCCGCAGCAGTTGTTTTTACAATTTTTGCAATTGCCGGTAAGTGTATCTGACTGATTTTTGGAAACAAATGGTGCGCTACATGTATGTTCAGCCCTCCGCTGACCCATGTTACAACGCCGTTTTGCGTCGAAAAATCAGCTGTTGTCTGCATTATGTGTTTTGGATAGGAGTTGTAGATGATACCATCAGCATCAGGCTCAGGAAAAGTGCTGTGGTCTGATAGGTGAGTCACCTGAAAAACGATGCCCAGCGTAATGCCCGCTAAGAAATTACCTGCGAAAAATCCCGCCAATATGTGCCATGCCGGCTCGTCAATGACAATGAGAGGTATCACAAGGTTGTATGAAATCACAAATAGTTTTGTGGTAATCAGATATGCAATCTCTTTTGCTGAGTGCTTTCCTATCTGAACTGTACCTATTCTGTTTCGGCTGAATGAAATAAAGTCGAGTAGAAAAATCTTAAAGAGAGTAGAAAAGGCATAGATGACAAAAATGTACAAATGCTGGTATCTGTGAAACTTATGGTAAGGTGCCTTTGGATGGAAGCGGAACAGGCCAAACGAATCTATAGCAGAGTCGTAAAGTGGTATATTGGGTACATAGTGGTGCGATAGGTTGTGATTGTATTCCCACATATCACTATTGATGCCAATAAGGTCGAAAACGAAATAAGACAGCTTGTTGATGATTTTGTGCTTTGAATAAGCATTGTGGCTGCCATCATGCGCTACCCCTACAGATATCAGAAAGATGATGAAATAGAAGGCTATCTGCATCAGGAAAAGCGGCCATCCGTGAAAACGGTTGGAGACTATACAGCCATACACAAAAAACCAGGCCCCCAGCTGTACCGCTGATTTCGCATACATTTTGAGATTGTCTTGCTTGCTTAATCCTGTTGTAGCAAAATAACTGTTTACCCTTTCCGTCAATGCCGCATAAAAGCCATCGTCTTTATAGTGGTAACTGATCTTTGGGAAATGCAATGTGTCTGCTTCGTTTTTGTTTATTGCCATACCTGCAGGTTGTAGCATGTAAATACTGCAATAAAGTTCGTAAACAAGTGCGAATTATTATATGTTGATGCTAAAAAAGCCGGTGTGTACAAAGTAGTTTTAAAAAGTAAAGGAGAGATTACGCTGTTTCCTGCAGATCGGTTTTGCTGTTGGCAAACTGTGGCAGTTCTTCCTTCATCAGCAGCAAAAAGAAAATAAACATAAATACACCATACTGCACTTCCAGTGCCGTGTCTATACATAGCTGTAGCAGCAGTACCAGCCACACCATCAGAAAGTAAAAACTCTGCCGGTTTCTTTTCAGCCACGTTAGCGGAGCAAAAAACCACACGGCAAACAGCAGCATCCCTGCTATTCCTGTAGATACACCCATTATCAAAAACTGGTTGTGGGGCACCAGGCGGTCTTTATCTTCTACCTGCGGGTAAAATTTTTCATAACCCTGTTTCATTTCTTTCATCAGGTCGCCGCCCCCCACGCCCAGTAGCGGATACTGTTTCATAATATCCAGGCCAATTTTGTACGACATGAGCCGGCTTACATCTCCGTAGTTGCCCGATCGGTCGCCGTATTGCATCATAAACAAAGAAAATAAGGCATAGCCTTTGCGTTCCTTAAAAGTTGGTATTTTGTTGGCGGCGTATATCAAAAACAACGGAATGGCAATCAACAAGGCAAAGCCTGCCGCCTTTCTCTTGTAGAAGGCAAGGTAGCAGCTCAGCAGGCCTGCAAACAAATAAAATGCGATCAGGCCACTTTTTGCAGCCAGTACATGAATAAAAATACTTAATAGTATTATTATGGACCCAATAATTGATTTCACTAGTCCTCCTTCCAGATTCCGCCAGTTGTAAATAGCCCATATTATGTACAATACGATAGACAGGCTAAAACTAATATGGTCTTCCCGGCACGGGGTAGGCAGCAGGTGTGAAAATTTATATTGTGTTAAATAGTATGCAGGGTCTCTGATCAAAAATGAAAAACTGTAGGCGGCACCTGCAGTAAGCATGGCACCCAGCACTAAAGTAATCAGTTGTTTTTGAGGCCTGGTAAAGCAGGGAGTATAGCTGAAGGCAAGCGGCAGAATCAGAAATGGCAGTTTTATGCGCATACCACTGGCCCAGTATTCCACATCTGTGCTCCAGAAGAAACTGATGCCTAGCATTCCTATCCATAGTAAACCTAGCACCCAGTATTTGTTTTTAAACCATTTTTTGGGGTGCACACCACGCAGTCCGTTGATGCCGAAAAGAAAGGTGGCAATGGATTGTTGGGCCGGTGCCGCTAGAAAACCAAGGAACATTCCAAATATGCATAATAGTGCAATATTGGATTTGTCTAACATTTTATTATTTAGAAAACTACTTTTGCTCACAAATTAACGAGGTTCAGTTCAAGAACGTTCAAAACTACTATTTAGTGCCAGCAGACCTGAAACAAATGCTTCTAGAAATCCGGCAGGGAAATTTCCGCTCCCTGGCCAGAGCTATAACCATTGCCGAAAATGAGATCAATGGCTATGAGTCTTTGCTGCTCGCCCTGCAGGGAAGCCATAAGGCGAAAGTAATAGGAGTAACAGGCCCGCCTGGCGCAGGCAAAAGTACATTGGTAAACGCATTATTGCGCCACTGGCTGCGTCAAAATAAAAAGATAGCAGTAATAGCCGTAGACCCGTCTTCCCCATTCAATTACGGAGCCTTGCTTGGTGACAGGATACGGATGAGCGAATTCTATACCAATCCCGGTATTTTCATCCGTTCTCTTGCCACCAGAGGGGCACTGGGCGGGCTAAGTGCGAAAATTATTGAAATAGCAGATATAGTAAAGGAGGGGCCTTTCGACCTGATTTTGGTGGAGACAGTTGGTGTAGGGCAGAGTGAGGTAGAGATAGCAGGGCTGGCTGATTGCACTGTAGTAACGCTGGTGCCGGAGGCAGGGGATGAGGTGCAGACGCTGAAAGCCGGCATAATGGAGATTGCAGACATCTTTGTTGTGAATAAAGCCGACCATGAAGAAGCTGAAGTTTTGTACCACAATCTGCGTATGTTGGCTCATAACAAAGCCACGGAAACTACCGAGATACCTGTCATAAAAACAGTTGCTCCTGCAGGTACTGGTATCGAAGAGCTGGCAGAGGCTGTCACCAATGTACTGAAAAGGCAGGCAGATATGCCTGAAAAAAAACTGTATCTGTTAGCCGAAAAATGCTGGCAGCTGATACAGTCTGCACGGATGAAAGGCATCAGCAGAAAAAAACTGAAAGATGAACTGGAGCAGGCAGCGGCTTCTGATACATTTAATTTATACGCATTCAGCAAACAATTTTTCGACAAATAGTTCGTTTACAGCAAACAGAAGATACCGGTACCGTTAATGAATTTTAGTGTTAGTCCATATCTGTTATACCTCGCTTCTTTTGGGGCATCACTGCTGATTAGTGTTTATTCTGTCAGGAAAATCCTGTCCATTACCACCCGCAGGAAAATTTATGACATCCCTGACAAGATCAGAAAAATACATGGCGACGGAATTCCCAGTCTGGGCGGTATCGGCATTTTTACCGGCTATGTTGTTGCTGCTGCTTTTTTCATGTATCAGAAGAACTGGAATTTTGCCATTGCCTCGTCACTGATCCTTTTCTTTACCGGTATTTATGATGACCTGGCCAATATGCGTCCTTCCAAAAAGCTGCTGGCACAGCTCATCGCATCGTTTATTGCAGTCTATTTTGCCGATATACGGTTTCAGTCTTTTTACGGCGCATTTGGTGTCAATGAGCTGCCCTACTGGGTAAGCATGGTTTTCACCACACTGGCCTGTACGCTTTTTATTAACGTGTTTAATTTTATTGATGGTATAGATGGCCTTGCTGGGTATACTGCAGTTATATATCTGGTGCTGCTCGCAGGTTTGTTTGCTGCTATGAATGATTCATCTCTGGCTTGTATATCACTGAGCCTTGCTGGAGCAACTATCGGTTTGTTGGTATACAACACTGCGCCGGCAAAAATATACATGGGCGATACGGGTTCTATGGTACTTGGGTTCACAATTTTTTTGCTGGTGGTATTGTTTATTTTGAATTACAGTGGTGCCGGCGGCCTGCTAGTGAGCCAGATAATACACTCACGGCAGGGTGCTTTAATGCTGGGTGCCGCCATGCTTTTTTATCCGGTTTACGATGGACTTCGTGTGTTTGCCCTCAGAATGTCTAAAGGGATATCTCCTTTCAATGCCGACCGGAGCCACTTGCATTATTATATGCTGGATGCCGGCATTACACACCCCGCGGCTGTTGGCCTGATTAGTGTAGCTAACATGCTTACTATTTTGCTTGCGTGGTTGCTGCAAGATCAAAATGCTGTTGTCTGCATTCTATCCTTTTTCGTGGTTCAATCTATTTTGCTTGTGGCTGTATTCAGGTTGCGTCAGAGCAAAATCAGGCAAGGCAATCCTTGATTGTAATGGTAATAGGATGCTTGGCATTCCGGGCTGATTACTTTACGATACGCAGTTTAGCGTAGTTCAGCATTATTTTTTTTACACCGTGCCCGCTGAATTCAATGCCTGCTATGCGGTTATTTGGATTGCCTTCCAGTGTGAGTATCTTTCCAAAACCAAACTTCTGATGCTCCACTTCCATCCCTACAGCCATAGCCCCGGGTTCATCGCCGGTAAAATCGGCAGAAGGTTTGTGGGCGGGCGGTGCCGGCGCAGCCAGCTTATCAGCCAGCTTTTTAAGAGACGGCATTTTATCAAATGAATTATTGAGCATGCCTGTAAATGCACCTGCCTGCGGCCTGTTACTGGCTCCTGTAAAGGTTCGGTCCAGGTGTGCTGCGGGAATTTCCTCAATAAACCGGCTTGGGTCGTTCTGTACCAGGTTTCCAAAACGGTACCTGCTGTTGGCATAGGTAATCCAGAGCCTTTCTTTTGCTCTGGTAATGGCCACATAAAATAAGCGGCGCTCTTCTTCAAGGTCTGCCCGGTCAAACAAGCTCATGGAACTAGGAAAAAGATTTTCTTCAAGCCCTACAACGAAAACACACGGGTATTCAAGCCCCTTGGCTGCATGAATCGTCATCAGCCTTACTACGTTGGGGTCATCATCGCCCTGGTCTGCGTCCGTCAGCAGGGTAATCTGCTGCAGGTAACTGCCCAGGCTTTTGTCGGTCAGTTCGCCTTCCTCATAGGGTGTTTCAGTGAATTCTTTTATTGAGTTAAGTAGTTCCTGTACGTTTTCATAACGTGCAAGCCCTTCCACGCTTTTATCATTGTAAAGCTCCTGCACAAGGCCGGTATGCTTGCCCACAGCATATGCTACATCGTAAGCTGTATGCTTCTCCAGCATCGTTCTAAAGCTCTTAATCATGGTCACAAACCCTTCTATCTGTGATGAGTGTATGCCACTCATTTCAGGCTGTGAGATTACCTCCCAGAATGTTTTGTTCAGTTCATTGGCACGCACCAGTATTTTCTCTACACTCGTTTTGCCTATACCCCTGGCTGGGTAATTAATGATACGCTTTATATTTTCCTCATCCTGCGAGTTCATAATCACGCGCAGGTAAGCCAGATAATCCTTTACTTCCTTCCGCTGATAGAACGAAGTGCCGCCCACCAGTTTATAAGGAATATTCATCCGGCGCAGGCTTTCCTCAAACGAACGGCTCTGTGCATTGGTGCGGTACAGAATAGCAAAATCCTTGTTATCGTAATGATTGCGCATCTGCTGCTCCTTAATCGCATCAGCCACAAACCGGCCCTCGTCGTTATCGGTCATGGTTCGCGCCAGAATAATCTTTTCACCCTCATTATTGCTTGTCCACAGTTCCTTAGGTATCTGGTTCTTATTATTGCCAATAACATTGTTGGCAACGTTCAGAATTGTTTGTGTGCTCCGGTAATTCTGCTCCAGTTTTACAATCTTCACATCTTCATAATCATCCTGAAACTGTAGGATGTTCTGTACAGTAGCTCCTCTGAAAGAATAAATACTCTGGGCATCATCACCCACAATACAGATATTCTCATGGCGGGCACCTAGCATTTTAATGATAGCATATTGTGCCAGATTGGTATCCTGATACTCGTCTATCAGAATGTAATGAAACCGTCCCTGATATTTTGCCAGTGCTTCCGGGAACTGTGTAAGCAGTACGTACATTTTAAACAGCAGGTCATCAAAGTCTATAGCGCCGTTTTTAAAACACCGCCGTGCATAGGCATCATAAATTTCACCAATCAGAGGCCTGGTAGTACGGGCATCTTCCTGCTGTATCAGGCTGTCCTGTTTGTATATAGCCGGGTCTATCAGGCTGTTCTTGGCCGCAGATATCCGGTTATATACATAAGCAGGTTTGTAGTGTTTCTCGTCCAGGTTCATTTCCTTTACTATGTCTTTTATCACACCTTTGGCATCATCAGTGTCATAAATAGTAAAGTTGTTAGGGTAGCCCAGGCGTTGCGCCTCGCCCCTCAGAATGCGTGCAAATACAGAGTGAAAAGTGCCTATGTACAGGTTGCGGGCTTCTGTATTGCCCAGTGCCTTTTCCACCCTTTCCTTCATTTCGGCTGCAGCTTTATTGGTAAACGTAAGCGCCAGAATGTTAAAGGCATCCACACCATTGTTCATCAGGTGCGCAATTCTTGTTGTAAGCACTTTCGTTTTTCCACTTCCGGCACCGGCTATGATCATCAATGGCCCGTTCAGGTGTTCCACTGCTGTTCTCTGCTGTTCGTTAAGGCCGGCTAAATAATTCTGCATCCGGCAAATTTAAGACTGTAAATTGGATTTGGTGACCGGAAATTTGAACCGGGTAATCAGTATTTGAACTAGACCGTGTCAATAAACCTTTTCTCCACTCTGTTGAAAACGAGTATGCCAGCCAGCAGCAGTATAAAAGTGAAACCTGCACTGTACATCAGCCACATAAAACTGAAGGTGCCGCTGCCGAGGAATCCATATTTAAAGGTTTCGAATATTGATGTAAGCGGATTCAGCAGCAGCAACATTCTGTGTTTATGCACCGATGACAGTGGGTAAATCACAGGTGTGGCATACATCAGCAGTTGCACGCCAAAGGCTACCAGAAAAGCAAGGTCTCTGTACTTGGTTGTTAGCGATGTAATAAACAAGCCAAAGCCAAGGCTCAACCCGGCCATAACCATAAGCAAAACCGGAGTAAGTAGCATATAGGTATTAGGTGCAAGGCTCCCTTTATCTACTGCCAGGTAATACACCCATACAATCAGAAAAAAGCCAAACTGAATAAGAAATTTCATTAGTCCGGAAACTACTTTTGAAAGTGGCAGAATAAGCCTTGGGAAATAGACTTTACCAAATATTGAGGCGTTGTCGGTGAAAGTTTTTGAAGTAACATTCAGTGTCTCAGAAAAATAATTCCAGATGGTAATACTGCCCAGATAGAATAATATGGGCGGTACACCGTCTGTACCTATTTTAGCAATGTTTCCGAATACAAAAACAAATATTGCTGTTGTGAGTATGGGCTGCAGCACAAACCATGCTGGTCCAAGTATCGTCTGTTTGTATACAGTAATGATGTCTTTCTTTACAAACATCATCAGCAGGTCACGATAATGCCACAGTTCCCTGAAATTAAAATCTATACGGCCACGGCCTGAGGTTATAGTAATATCCCAGTGTTTATTATCGTGATTATTGCCGGCCATATCTTATTCGCTTACTTTTCTTTCCGGCTGAATATTTTTTTCAAGCCCTTCTTCTTGGTTTCGCCATAATAGCCTGACCCGTAGGATCCGTATCCATACCCGTAGCCGTATCCATAGCCATACCCGTAGCCATATCCCTGCCCGTAGCCATATCCTTCTTCATAGCCATATCCGTAAGCAAATCCACGGTTAGCCAAAACATCATTTACAATGAAGCTCATGCGTGGTATCTTGCCTCCGTAATACAGTTCATTGGGGATGTTAAGCTGCTGTTTGTATGTATGTCCCTGCCTTACAATGTACAATGCAGTGTCTGCGTACCTGTAAATAAGCTGTGCATCTGTTACAAGTCCAACCGGCGAAGTATCGATGATTACGTAGTCGAATTGCTCCCTTAATAGGTGGAACAATTCTTCCGACCTGTGCAGCAGAATTAGCTCAGCGGGGTTGGGCGGTATTGGGCCGGATGGCAGAATGAACAGATTCGGCTCTACACCCGATGGGACAATAATATCCTTAAGTTCACATTTGCCTATCGCATAGGTGGAGAAACCGATATTGTTTTCCAGCCCAAGTGTTTTTGATATCTTAGGTTTTCTAAGGTCCATTTCCATCAGCACAACGCGCTTGCCCGACATAGCAAGTGCTATGGACAGGTTTACAGCAATAAATGATTTGCCCTCACCGCTCATGCTCGATGTAATCATCAGCACTTTTTCCTGTTTGTCAGTAAGCAGATACTGCAGGTTGGTACGCAATGCCCTGAATTGCTCAGAAATTACAGACCTGCTGTTCTTTTTCACTGCAATATTCTCACCTTCAGGGTTGTTGCCTATTTCGCCTATAATCGGAATAGAAGTCATCTTTATGATATCGGCCTTGCTGATGATTTTGATATTTAGTGCTTTCCTGAGAATTATCAGCCCAAAAGGTATCACCGTTCCCAGCAGCATGGCCATCATCAGTATGCGTGAATGATTAGGCAGCACCGGGCCATAGTAACTTGCATAATCTATTATATCTGCATCTGGTACTGTAGATGCTTTGGTAATTTGTGTTTCCTCTCTTTTCTTCAGCAGGAAAATGTAAAGGTCCTGCTTGATGGTCTGCACTCTCGCATAGTCAAGGTATTTGCGTTCCACTTCGGGTATTTTCTGGATATTAGTGTTGATAACTCCCAGCTCCTTTTTAATCTTATCTACTTTCAGCCCCACCTCGTCTCGTGATGATGCCAGCGAAGAAATAATATTCTGCCTGACAGCATTTTTTTGTTTGATCAGGGTTTGTGTAATAGGGTTATCCCTCTGGTTTGAAATTTCGCTGGTTTCGATCTGGGTCTGTAGCGAATTGAATTTATCCATCAACGCAGCTAGCCCGGTATTGCTCATCAGCGAAGCAGGTAGAATGATGGAACGGTCGTCTGTTGCTTTCTGCAGATAATTGCTTATGGCTCCTATTACTTCCAGTTCTACCTCAGCTGTAGCTAGTTTTTCAAGTGTGCCTGCATTGGCATTTACAAGCTGCACTGCCTGCGCCGACATGTCGGCAATGTTGAATTTCTGCTTAAAATCTTCGATATCCCCTTCAACTCCGTTCAGCTCTTTAAATACGCTTTCTATCCTTCTGTCTATGAAGCTGATTGTGCTGTCTGATATTCTGTTTCTGGTTTCCACATTGTTGCTCATGTACACCTTCATCAGTTCATTAATGATATCAACTGACCGTTCCGGTATAGCATCCTGCATTGAAATGGTTACATAGCTTGCTGATTTTGCAGTAGCGCCAATATCAACAAAGTAGCTTCCGGCAGCGGCTATTACCGGTTGCACATTTACTGTATACTGGAGGTTGTTTATGCTGAAAGCCGGGGTTTTTTTGAGTACGAATTTCCGGCCGCTGGGTATGGTAATTGTATCATCCCATTTTCCGTTTATAGTTGCGCCTCCACCTGTGAGTTTGTATCCACCGGCCGATATGTTGTCAACCTTACACGAAAAATAATCATCAGTAGTATCAGCAATTACCAGTTCAAATGGTTTAAGCGTGTACACTTTGGTCACTTTAAACCGTCCGGCAACGGAATAGTTGACATTCAGGTTCAGCCTCTTCACAACCTTGGCCATTATTCCGCGGCTTCTGAGCACTTCAATTTCATTATCAATATT
>OMJB01000104.1 GCA_900299255.1 Sphingobacteriales bacterium | reverse complement strand
ACATGCAGGAAACTCAGGAAGTAGAGCGCCATTATTCCGGTCATGTAGTTGCTGAAATACAGCACCAACGATACGGCCCAAAGCAACCCGATAACTATAAGCGACCTTTTGGATACCTGATGCCACTTAATGATGGATGTTTTGGAAAACCAATTGAGGTAGTGGTAGGTATAGGCAAAGGCAATGAACCTAGCCAGCAAAATACCAAAGCTGGAATTGTATACCATGTCGTGCGTGGCATTCTTGCTCAGCAGGGCATCAAAGAGCTGGCGGCTGTAGTTGAAGAAGGTGATGTCGTAAGTATGCATAATATAGGGCCCAGGTGTGGTGATGGTATTAGGGAATAGTAAGAACAGGCTGGCCGCGCAAGCCACGAAAACCACTATTGACAATAAACCTGAGCAGCTTTTGCTTTTTAATGCGCCAACAAGAATAAATGCACCTGTAAACACAAAAACGTGTACCAGTGTAGGTAGGAAAATGGAGAAAGTGACAAACATGAATTTCTGATCGTGAAAGAGGTAGCCCACAAATGCTACAAGCAGAAAACCAACTATGCGCTTAACGGTGCTGGTGGTGAGCAGCAAAACGGCTGAGCCTGCGAAGGCAGTGAATATAAGCGTAGGCACACTGCGCCCTGTGAAGACAAACAGATTCTGAATATCTTCGGTAACAATAAGGCGGCCATCGGTGTCTTTAGGGCCAAACATGTTGTAGAAATAGGGCAGGATGTTGGGGATGGTGATAAGCAGTGCCAACACACCCATGATCACGAAATCTTTTTTGCCGGGGCTGAAGCACTGGCGCTTGTGCAGCCACGAAATCTCAGTAAGGTAGTGCAGCGGGCCCAGCACAGCATAGGAAAACAAAAACAGCTCAAAAGGTATGACGAATGCAATGATACAGGAGAGTATCATTAAACCGATATTGAGATAATTGACCTGGTTTGTATTCATAAACGCAGCGTGTTTGTCCGGCCGGCAACTCAGATAAAGTTAGGCTTTTTCGGCAACAGGTTCTTTGGTGCGGTTAAACAGCAGTAAAAAACAGCCCAGCAAAACAAGTACCACAGAAAGTATCTCGGCCTGCGATGGATGCACAAAACCCCAGTTGTACTTATAGTTTACACGGATCAGCTCAACGAGGAAACGCTCAACGCCTACCAGTATGAGATAGGTGCCAAACATCTGCCACGCATGGGTGAATTTTTTGCGCACTGACCATAACACAAAAAACAGCAGCACGCAGACTATGAACTCATAAACCGGTGTGGGGAAAACGCTCACCGGGAGTACGGTGCAGTATTCGCCGGCGCAGCCCTGAATGGTCATGCCTTCTCTGCCCACATTGTGCGGATAGTTCATGCCCACAAGCCAGTTTGGAAGCCAGGAAGGTGCCGGTAAATGTGTGTATGGGGTATTGCCCATCATGGCCAGCATATGCTGTGTATCGGCGGGGGATGAGGGGCGCAGTGAGCCATCGTGATTACTGATGTAAGCTGTGTTGAATATGCCCCAGTCGCCATCGCCTGAGAACTGGCAGCCCAGCCTGCCCAGGCCGTAGGCCAGCATAATACCGGGTGCAGCAGCATCGCACATATGCTTAAACGGTATTTTGTGCATTCGTGTGTAGAAGTAGAAACTGACAGTAGCCAGTATGAGCCCGCCCAGAAAAGTGAGCCCGCTGGATGAGGTAAGGTTATGGATGGGGTCTTTGATAAAATCATCCCAGGTTTCCATGGCGTTAAACAGTTTTGCACCGGCAAGGCCCGCCACTGCAGCTATCACCACAATCTCTGTCATGCGCTCATAGGGGTGTATGGCAATACTTCTGGTAATGGGCTCAGGGAGCTGTTGTTTTTTCTTCTCGGCATACTTCATCCAGGCAAAGGCTGCCGCACCTGCCAGGCCGGCCAAAAAGTTGCCGTGAGCAGAGAGCAGGTAGCCCATAGGATCGGGAGAAACTTCGGCGAAATGACCGAAAATACCACCGATCTTAAAGCAGATAAAAAAGCCGATAATGGCAGATGCAATCAGTTCCATTTTTGCAGCAGGCAGGCCCACTGTCATTGTAATGATCTCAGGTTGCAGCAGGCCTTGTTCTTCCTTTCTTTTCAGCTCGCTGCCGGTAGCCCATGCTGCGCCGATAAATGAGATGGCCACCAGAAAACCAAACGTTTTAAACAGGCTCAGCCACTCGGGCATTGGAACGCCAAAAATGCCTTGCAATAAATACTGAAAATCGGGATACATATGTGCAAATGTAGGGTGATAAGTTGATTAGTGGAAAGGTTGATTAGTTGAATTGTTGTTAAGTTCACCGGATAAAGATTTTGAGGTGTTTTAGAGGGATTTTATTTGCTGAAATACCGATGAATATTGATGTTCAGGAATGTTGCTGATGAACCAATTTTCTGCTGTGTGTTTTTTGATATTTTTAAGTACATTTGCACTCACGGTCGGATGGCCGAGTGGCTAGGCTCAGCTCTGCAAAAGCTGCTACAGCGGTTCGAATCCGCTTTCGACCTCGTAAGATCAAGTAATCCCTGCTGGCAGTGCGCTAGCGGGGATTTTTGGTTTTAAATGCCAGGTTTGTTATGCTTCTGCTAATCTATTGCCTGAATTTGTTTCAGGCGGTGCAGCTGGTTATTTTTGCAGCCATTCCCAAAACAGGAATTTCGAAGTCAACCAAGGCCTATTGCTGAAAAACTGAACCCTTTTACGAAGTACCACCATGAAACAAAACACTGAAAAAATTCCGTTCTCGGCTTACCAGAAACTCGTCATTTTTATATTGGCGGTTACTCAGTTTTCGGTGATTCTTGATTTTATGATCATGTCGCCTATGGGTGATATGCTGATGAAGGATCTGGCACTCAGGCCGTCGCAGTTTGGGTATGCAGTATCGGCATATCCACTGAGTGCGGGTGTGTCGGGCCTGCTTACTGCCGGTTTTGCCGACAGCTTTGACCGCAAAAAACTGCTGCTGTTCTTTTACACAGGTTTTATCGTTGGTACGTTTCTGTGCAGCCTGTCTGGTTCTTATGTTATGCTGCTGGTGGCTCGCATTGTTACCGGCCTGTTTGGCGGTGTTATTGCATCTGTAACTATGGCTATTATCACAGACCTGTTTGATATTCACCACAGGGGGCGGGTAATGAGCTTTGTGCAGATGGGGCTGGGTGGCAGCCAGGTACTGGGCATACCCATCAGCCTGGCACTGGCCAATATGTGGGGCTGGCGCATTCCGTTTTTGATGGTAGCGGTAATGGCTGTAGTGATAGCAGTACTGATATTCATTAAGCTGCGCCCTGTTACGCACCACCTGGCCAGGCAAACTGACCGCAGCGCAGTAAGCCATCTGCTGCATACTTTTACTAACAAGCACTACCGGATTGGGTTCATTACCACGGCTTTCCTCTCAATAGGCGGCTATATGATGATGCCTTTCGGAACTGCATTTGCGGTGAACAATCTGGGTATTTCGCAGGTTCAGCTGCCGTGGCTGTTCGGGATATCGGGTGTAGCAACGTTGACTGCACTGCCGCTGATAGGCAGGCTCAGTGATAAAGTAGACAAGTACAAACTATTTGCCGCCGCAGCAGTGTGGATGATGCTGGTGGTTTTGTTTTACACCCGGTTATCAGTTTCGCCGCTGTGGGTGGCAATAACCTTCAATGTGCTCATGATGTTAGGGATACTGGGCAGGATGGTACCTGCCGGAGCACTGACGACAGGCCTGCCAGATATGGCTGACCGTGGCGCTTTTAAGAGTTTCAACTCATCGCTGCAGCAGATAGCCGGCGGAGTGGCCGCAGCCAGTGCTGGGCTGATAGTGGTGCAGAAAAGTAAAACAAGCCCGCTGGAAAACTATGACCTGCTGGGGTTTGTGATGATTGTGATAACACTGATCACTATGGTACTGATGTATATGGTGAGTGAGGCGGTGAAGCGCAGGCTGGGGGAAAAGACAGTGTAATAATGCTGCTGAAAAGCATAAAAAAAACGGGAGCGATCCTGCCCCCGTTATTATTAAAAGCAATTTCTGAAAAACTATTTTATGATAGTCACTTTGCGGCTCATCTGCGATGTGCCTGTATTTATTTTAACCACATACTCGCCATCATAAATAGTGCGCGTATCAAAATAGGCTATGGTGCTGCCTTGGTAAAGGGTTGTCTGCTGCACCAAGCGGCCGGCAAGATTATACAGGCTTATTTCGATATCGCGGGTAGTGAGGTTGCTGAGCTGAATGGCTATCAGGTCGCTCGCCGGGTTAGGGAAGATATTGATGGATGGCTGCTCGTTGATATTGTTGATGCCCGCAGTAACGGGTGGTGTGTAGGGCGTAACTGCTTCGGTAATAGAAGGAACCTTGCCGCCTGATTTTATACCATAGTAAGTAGGGCCTATCATGTACGGGTAGGCTGAATTCCAGTTGGCGTCAACAGTGCAGAAATAGGCATAGGTGCCAAGTGGATATTCTGGTGTAATGCAGAAACGGCCATTGTGGTCATCGAGGTAATCTGGCGTAGCAGTTGATGTTGGGTTGTACTGATAATCTTCTCTGAACAGGCCGAGCGGATAAGTAGTGCTCACTGCAGGGCCAGGGGTTACAGAGCCACCGCCCGCATAGGTAGTGCGGGTAGTGATGCTGCGCAGGCTGTAGCTCGATTTCATTCTTACTATACCGCCTGTGCCATCTACATTTTTATAGCCATAGGCTCCATAAACAGGGTAACCATCAAAAGCAAAACCCAGAAGAGGGGAGTGATGTGCACTATCTATAGTGTACAGCGCATCAGCAGCATAAAGTACGCAAACGTTAGAGATAACACTCAGATCCAGATTGAATGCACTTGGATTCTGGTGGTGGTGGTAGTTGCCCATGGCAGGGTGGCCTTTGGAGCAGTCAAAGCCTCCCTTCTCTGCCACTACGGCGTCTCTGTTCCATACGCCATCGCCCATGCCACCCAGCGGGCCGCCGGCGAGAGCAGATGTTGAGTTTTTCCATGATACGCCGTCGCGGTAGTCGAACATAGCCACGCCGTTGATGAAAATACCAATATCTCCACCGGTGGTTGCTGTAGGTGTGCCCGTATTTGGTGCCGGGGTAAGTGGCAGTTTGAAAATTGCATTCTGGCTGGTGGTTATGGATGGGTTGCCATCAAGGAAAGGGCCGGTAATGTATGCAGGCACACCCTTGGTGCGCACATAAGACCAGCTGGACGAATACAGGCAGGTTTGCACATTGGCAGAGTCTGCATCGAGTATGGGTGTGGAACTGGGCGCTGAATAATGCCTCCCTTTGATACCAGAAGTGTTGAACAACCACTTTGTGATCACCGGGTTGGTTTGTGCTGTGGCCATGATGCCGCTGCTGAGGCATGCAATTAATATGGATACTTTCTTCATATAAATCAAAGTTAGGTTTTTTCTTTTGACGGTAAAACAGTGAAAATCCTTCATTTGCCCTCAAAAATATTTTTTGGGTACCTGTACTCCGGATTATTCAGGAAATGGCGGTCGGTAAGGGTGAGCAGAAAGGCCACCATATCCACTTTTTCATTTGGTGCGAGCTGTATGGGTTTCTGTAACAAGGGAGACAGGGTGGCACTCCTGCTGATCCCAGATGAATAATGGTTGAGTACATCGTATATCTTTTTGAAGCGGCCATCGTGCATGTAGGGGTAAGAATATTCCAGGTTGCGCAAGGTAGGCACTTTGAATTTCAGGGCATCTTCTGGTTTGCGGGTTTCCTTCATGCGGCCCATATCCTTGAGTGTGGTGTCAATGGGGAGCCCGTTATTTGCATACTGCCCGTTGGTAAAGAGCGGCTCGGAATGGCAGGCTGCGCAGTGCTGCTGAAATAGCCTGTACCCGCGGTTTTCCTGCTCCGTAAACACAGCCTGCTTTCGTTGTATACTATCGTAGCGTGAGTCGCAGCTTACTAGCGTGAGCATAAACTGAGAAATAGCTGTAAGCATGTGGCTGAGCGTTGCAGTACTGTCGCCGAATGCTTTGTAGAACAATGAAGGATAGATACCTGTGCGGTTGAGTTTAGTTACGACGTGCGCCGCAGATTCGCCCATCTCATCGGGATGATTTATGGGAAGCAGTGCCTGCTGCTTAATGCCGGCCACACGGCCATCCCACATAAAGCTGCGGCTCCAGGCCAGGTTCATTACTGCCGGGGCATTACGGGTGCCAATGCGGCCTTCAATGCCATGGCTGAGCTGGTGGTCGAGGTGGGTAAATGCAGAGTACTGTGTATGGCATGATGAACATGAAATGCTGCTATCGCGAGAGAGTACCGGATCGTAAAAGAGCACACGCCCTAAAAGGATTTTCTCGTCTGAAAGTGGGTGGCGGTCAAAATTGAAAACGGGCTCAGGCCACCCTGCGGGAACAGCAACAGATGTTCTGCTCACTTTTTTAAAGGCGAGCATCGCAAGGCAGAGGATCATCAGCAGGAATCGGTATTTCTTCATCAGGGGCAGTAGCGGCACCAGCCTACTGTGGCAAATTACGCAAAACAAACAAAAAAGGTACCGGTCAGATTGTTTCTTTCATTTCATCTACAGCAGTGTACAGGTCAAAGTACCGCCCCTGTAGGGCTAACAATGACTCGTGAGAGCCGCGCTCAATAATTTGCCCTTGCTCCAATACAAGTATCTCATCTGCTTTTCTGATGGTGGAGAGCCGGTGCGCGATAATTATGGATGTTCGGCCTTTGATAAGCGTATCAATGGCATGCTGAATCAGTTGTTCGCTCTCACTGTCTACTGATGATGTAGCCTCGTCCAGGATGAGAATGGAAGGGTCGTAAAGCAAAGCCCTTGCAAATGAAATCAGCTGCCGCTGTCCCTGCGACAGGGAGTTGCCCCGCTCCATAACATCAAAGCCGTAGTTGCCCGGCAGCCGCATAATGAAGTCGTGGATGCCCAGCATTCTGGCCACTTCTTCTACCTTTTGGCGCGGTATATCGGGATTGCGTAGGGTTATATTGTCAGAGATTGTTCCTGAAAATAGAAAGATGTCCTGCAGCACAATACCAATATGCCTTCGCAGGCCAAATATATCATACTCTGTAAGCTTGCGGCCATCTATCAGTATTTCGCCGCCCTCAGTTTCATACTGCCTGTTGAGTATGCTCACCAGTGATGATTTGCCAGCACCTGTATGCCCCACTATTGCAATGGTTTTGCCTGCGGCTACTTTGAACGAAATTCCTTTTAACACAGGCACCCCAGGTATATAACTGAAATGGACATTGCGGAATTCAACATCTCCCTTGATAGCGGGGGCAATGTATGTGCCGCTGTTGTTGATATGTTCATCACTGTCCAATACTGCAAATACGCGTTCGCCGGCAATAACACCCATTTGCAGTACATTGAATTTGTCGGCCATCATCCGCAGTGGGCGGAACAGCAGGTTGAGGTACATGACGAATGCAATGATATTGCCGGGTGTAGTGTCGTAACGCATGATTCTGTCGGCGCCATACCAAACGAGAAGGCCCAGCGATGCTGCCAGTATGATCTCAACCAGCGGGAAGAAAACTGAATACGCGAAAATGCCTTTGATGTTGGCATCCCGGTGTTCCCGGTTGATCTCCGTAAATAAATTCATCTGGTTCTTTTCGGCGGCAAATGCCTGAACTATGTACATGCCGCTCAGGTGCTCCTGTACAAAAGCATTCAGTGCGCCTACGGCTGTCCTTACTCTTCTAGATGACTTATTAACCTCTTCCTTGAACCACCAGGTAGCAAGTATGAGCAGCGGGAATGTAGCCAGGCACACCAATGTGAGCTTCCAGTCTGTAACCAGCATAATGATGATGATACTGATAATAGTCAGCGTATCTGCCACCAGCGAGATGATACCTTCAGAAAATACTTCGTTGATGGATTCTATATCGTTGATGGTGTGTGTTGTCAATTTACCGATTGCAGTCTTGTCGAAAAAAGAAAGGTCCTGGTGAATGACCTTTTCAAACACATAGTTGCGGAGGTCTTTAATCACTGTTTGCCCCAGCCAACTGGTACGGTATGTGAACCAGAACCTTAGCACGCTTTCCAGTATCAGTATCCCGAAATGAAATACACTGACCCAGATCAGCCCCATCAGCAGATTGTTGCCTATGTATTTATCTACCGAGAGCTTTATGAGGTAAGGGCGCAGCGGAGACAAGCCTGCAAGGATAACCGCCAGCACCGCAGCTAACTGCAGTGTTTTTTTGTAAGGAGCTGTGTAAGAGAATATGCGCCTGAGCAACCGGAGGTCAAATGCTTTCTTCTTTGGCTTTGTATTCATGCAAGGCACTGGTTGAAACCAAACGTTTTATTACGCTTCTGGTGCATTAACTGTCATCAGGTATGCTTTGATGAAATCATCGAGTTCGCCGTCCATAACAGGCTGTACATTTCCTACTTCATAACCTGTTCTGTGGTCCTTGATCATTTTATAGGGGTGGAATACATATGACCTTATCTGAGAACCCCATTCTATTTTTTTCTTTGCAGAATTGGTTGCGTTGAGTATTTCCTGGCGTTTGCGTAGCTCTTCTTCATACAGGCGGCTTTTCAGCATGGTCATTGCTTTTTCGCGGTTTTCGCCCTGTGTACGGGCTATCTGGCACTCTACGATGATGCCAGTGGGGATATGCTTGAGCCTTACTGCTGTTTCCACTTTGTTTACGTTCTGGCCGCCTGATCCACCTGAGCGGAAGAAGGCCCATTCAATATCAGCAGGGCTCACCTGAATATCAATAGTGTCGTCTATAAGAGGGTACACAAAAACCGAAGCAAACGAGGTGTGCCTGCGGGCGTTTGAGTCGAAAGGGGAAATACGTACCAGACGATGTACTCCGCTTTCTGCTTTCAGCAGACCGTATGCGAATGCACCGTCAAATTCCAGCGTGGCCTGTTTGATACCTGCTCCGTCGCCGTATTGTACATCGATCTCGCTTACCTTGAATCCCTGTTTTTCGCTATACATTCTGTACATACGCAGCAGCATTTCTGCCCAGTCCTGGCTTTCAGTGCCGCCAGCACCGCTGTTGATTACCAGCATGGCCGGCATTTCGTCTTCAGGTTCGTTCAGCGTAGATTTGAACTCCAGTTCGTCCAGGTGTTTAATTGCTTTGTCGTAAGCATCTTTTGCTTCTTCTTCCTTCGCCTCGCCTTCTTTCCAGAATTCAAAAATCACGGCAAAATCTTCAACCGATGCATTAACTGTATTGTAGAATTCGGTCCAGTAGTTATTGATCTTTATTTCCTTAAGAGTAGCTGTGGCACGGGTGTTGTCGTCCCAGAAACCGGGGGCAAGGGTAAGCTGCCTGTCATTTTCCAGCTTGGCCAGTTTATCATCTATATGTAAGAACAGGCGAAGGTGCTGCATCCTTTCCCGCATCTCTTTCAGGTTTTCCTGTGTCATAACTGGTGCAAATGTAAGAATTCCGAATTCAAACCCCTAACGCCCTGTTTAACCGGATGCGCCGGTTTTAATCATATTGCTGGTTCGGTAATTCCTCTCAATGGGCTAATTAACGCATTGGCGTTTAAGAATTGGATAAAAAATGTAATTTGGATGCCTGAAAACTACATGCCCGCAAATATATGCGTGAAGGCCAGTTCATAAAACGTAATCTGAAGCGCTGGGAGCAATATCAGCAGCCTACCGAAGACCCTGATGAAGTTGCGAAAAGGTTTACCTATCTGGTAGATGACCTGTCTTATGCCAAAACCTTTTACCCCTTTGGTAAAACAAAGAAATATATCAACAGCATCGCTGCCAATATTTATCTATCTATTTATAAAAACAAAAAAGAAAAGAAGCAGAGGTTTGTAACATTTTTTACAACTGAGTTGCCGCTTGTTATCAGCAGGCACCAGAAGGTGTTGCTGTTTGCGTTCCTGTTTTTTATGTCTTTTGTGTTTCTGGGAGTTTTTTCTGCTTACAGCGATCAGACGTTTGTGCGGGCGGTACTAGGTGACCGCTATGTAGATATGACCGAAAGAAATATTGCCAACGGCGATCCGTTTGGCGTGTATAAGCATGGCAATGAATTTGCGATGTTTGTCTATATCGCATTCAACAACATCAGAGTAGCATTCCTTTGTTACAGTGCAGGGTTATTTCTTGGAGTGGGTACTATCTATTTGTTGTTTGAGAATGGGTTGATGGTGGGGGTATTTGAGTACATGTTCTTTCACCACCACATAGGGATGCAGTCTGTACTGGTGGTGTTTATTCATGGTACATTGGAGCTTTCTGCAATTGTAATTTCGGGTAGTGCCGGGCTTATGATCGGTAATGCGCTTTTGTTTCCCGGCACGTACACGCGCCTGCAGTCGCTGAGGCGTGCTGCAAAAGACAGTGTGAAGATCATAGTGAGCCTTGTGCCTGTTTTTATTGTGGCGGCGTTCTTCGAGGGCTTTGTGACCCGCCACACCGGTATGCCCTTGTGGCTCAGCCTTACGATACTGGTTTCATCAGCTTCATTTATTACATGGTATTATGTTTTGTATCCCATTAAAATTGGAAGACGGGCAAAACTGCAAAACAACAGCCTGAGATGAGCAGCAATAAATATACGGCAACAGGCAGCGGTGATACAAAAGTATATTCATTGTACGGAAAGGGCTCAGCAGCTTACAACATTAAAATGAGGCTATTTGCATGCAGGCTACTGTTATTAGTTGCAGTATGGTTGCTTCTTACAGCCTCACAGGTTGCTGCATCGGCTTCGCAGCCAAGGGAGATAACCACCGAACAATGGCATGAACTCACATCAGACAAGGCATTCAATTATAAGAACGACAGAGAAAAAGCAAGGAAAATAGAGCCGTACAAAGTTGGGGCATTTGAAAAATTTCTCCGTGCTTTTTTGGAATTTTTTGGCACCATGACAGGCCGTGCAGTAGTTTGGTGTATCATCATTGTAATCGTTTGCTATGTTATCTACCGTATTTTTTTCGGGTCCGACAGCTTTTTGTTTGGTAAAGGCAAAAAATCACTTGCACAAAAGGTTGGGGATGAGGAAGGTGATGGAATTGAATCGGCTGATTATGAACATTTACTGGAGCAGGCAGTTAAAAACAATGACGCCCGCCTGGCTATCAGGTACAGTTATATGTATTTGTTGCAGCTGCTGCAGGACAGGGAACTGATTAAATTCAGAATTGATAAGACAAACTATGAGTATTATTCGGAGCTCTCAGGTTCTGAATACCGCAATTCGTTCAGGCAATTATCACGCCAGTATGAGTATGCATGGTATGGTAAATTCAATGTTCCGGAACAGGCCCTTAAAGAGTATATGGCAATATTTGACAACTTAAAAAAGCAGCTGAAACGATGAGCAGGCGGTATTGGTTGTTTATTGCTTTTTTTATTTTGTTGTCTGCACCCGGTTGCAAGCCCGATCAGGCAAAGCTGGATGCGGAAAAATGGACAATAAGCCTGGAAAACACAGACAAGCGGCCCTATGGCACCTATCTTGCTTATCAATCGCTGAAGTATTATTTCCCCGATGCAAAAACCGAAATTCTATCCCGTGGTTTTAAATACGATTACATAGATGATAAAATGAGGAATACCTCAAACGGCAAGTCTCTGTTGATTCTGGAAGGGTTAAGTTTTAATGTGTCGGCACGGGAATGGGATATGCTTAAAAATTTTGCAGGAGACGGCAATGAGCTGGTCATTTTCTGCAGCTCGATTGATAAAAAGATAAGTGAGGAGCTGAACATCATAAAATCTTATAGTGGCGATGAAAGCAGTAATTTCTATAACCACGACAGCGACTTTGATTTTACGCAGGCACTGACAATAGCGGGCAAAGAGCAAAAGAAATATGGCTACAGGGGGCGTATGATTGAAGGCTTCTTCTCTTTTAAAAATGATGCAGATTATCTGAGCGCTAAGTTATACGAGAATGAACGCTCCGGAGGAACTTTAACCAAGGAGGATTCTGTCATCCCGGCCCGGCCCGATACGCTGGGCTATGCCTCCAGCCGTCCGAATTTTGTGCGGTACACGATGGGCTCAGGCCATATATCTTTTCATGCAGCGCCCCTGGCGCTCAGCAACTATTTTCTGCTGCAGGATGGGAACCAGGAGTACCTAACCCAGTTGTGGCAGGCTCTGCCACAGGGTATTACGAGGGTTTACTGGCAGGATTACCTGGACAGAGACACCGATGCATCGAGCATGGAGATTCTGTGGCGGCACCCCGCCACCCGTTTTGCACTGATGCTGGCAATTTTCGCCCTGTTAGTTTATGTGCTTTTTGAAAGCAAAAGGAAGCAGCGGATTATCCCTATTATTGAGCCATTGAAAAATGAATTTGTTTCGTTTGTAGAAACAGTGGGGCGGCTTTATTACAACAAAGGGAATAATTCCAACCTTGCTGAAAAGACGATTCAGCAGTTTCTGGAGTGGGTGAGGTCGCATTATTTCCTGAATACCAATCTGATCAATGACCATTTTGTAAAACAGCTTACAATAAAATCCGGTTTGCCCGAAGCAACAGTGAAAGGGATAGTGGAAATGATACATGAAATAGGGATGGGTAATGTGAAGGTTGATGATGCTTATCTTTATCAGCTCTATTATACAATTCAGCAATTTTATAAAAATAACATAACGTAATGGAAGATTCAATAAACGGCGGTATACCTGGTACTGACAATCATGCACTTTCGGCACTCATCGGGAATATTCAGGAACAGATACAAACTGTAATTGTTGGCCAGCATGGAATGGTGGAACAGCTGCTTGCAGGACTGCTGGCAGATGGGCATATTTTGATAGAGGGTGTGCCGGGTGTAGCCAAAACACTTACGGCAAAATTGCTTTCAAAGCTTATCGATACTAAGTTCTCCCGACTTCAGTTTACTCCGGACCTCATGCCAAGTGATGTACTGGGTACCAGCGTGTTCAATCCACAGGCATCATCTTTTCAGTTCAAAGCCGGGCCGGTATTCAGCAATATCATCCTGATAGATGAGATCAACCGCGCCCCTGCCAAAACGCAGTCGGCATTATTTGAAGTTATGGAGGAGCGGCAGGTTACAGTTGACGGCACTACACACAGGATGCAGTCGCCGTTTATGGTAATAGCTACACAAAACCCTATAGAGCATGAGGGTACCTACCGGCTGCCTGAGGCACAGCTCGATCGTTTTCTGATGAAGATTACAGTGGGCTATCCTACGCTGGAAGAAGAAGTTAAAATTCTGGGCATGCATAACCAGCAGTCCCTGGCTGATGTTCTGAACAATGTGAAGCCAGTAATTACTCCCGAAATGCTGGCAACAGCCAGAGGGCAGGTGAGAGACACTCATATAGAAACCAAATTGTTGGAGTTTGTAGCAAGAATCATTTATGAAACACGCAACGACAGGTCGTTATACCTTGGTGCATCTCCTCGTGCGTCTATTGCTTTGTTGCATATAGCCAAAGCATACAGCGTATTGCGTGGCCGCAACTTTGTAATACCGGAAGATATATTGCTTGCTGCACCTGCTGTGCTGCGCCACCGTATAGGGCTGACACCTGAACGTGAAATGGAAGGCGCTACTACAGATGATGTGATTAAGGAGATTATTGCAAGGATAGAGATTCCGAGGTGATTTGGTTGATTAGTTGATTGGTTGAATAGTTGATTGGTTGATTAGTTGGATGGTTGATTGGTTGATTTGTTGATTCGTGTATATTAAAACAGGGTGTTGGGTTTTATCAGAAAATATATTGGTGATCTGTTTGTAGGCAGAAAATGGTACCTGCTGGCGGGGTGCTGTGTTATTCTGCTGTTTTTGTCATTCTTCGTTCATTTTCTTTTTCAGCCGGCAGTGGCTTTTGCATCTGCATTTCTTGCTTTAACATTGCTTGACTATGTGCTGTTGTTTTTTGTGAAAGGTGGTATTACTGCACAAAGGTTAGTTACTGCTCGGTTCAGTATAGCTGATGAAAACCCTGTTGCCTGCGTTGT
>OMJB01000103.1 GCA_900299255.1 Sphingobacteriales bacterium | reverse complement strand
ATACTCCGCTCTGTGCTCGGCGGCCAGGTCTTTGCGCATTTGCTGCAGGCTGGTATGCATGCCTTCTGGTATGTTGCGGATATAGGCATCAACAACCAATGGTGCAGCAATGTACATGGTTGCTCCTGCCGGTATGTCGGCAAACTTGCCATCCACAACTTCCACTTTCTCAGGGTGATTATTGTGCAGTTTCTCCTGCCATGTTTTGCGCTTGTATGCCATATCCGGTTATTAAATTGCAAAGGTACTGTCCGAACTTATAATATTTGCTGAGATTGGTCAGCGCCCTGTTTTCACCAAAATATCAAAAGGCCTTGCTCAATTTTATCTGATTGGGCAAAAAAGATTGGGCACAGGGGCTTTTTTCAGCGGGGATAAAGTTAATTTGCAGTCGCATGTCTCTCAATATAGCTTCACTGAATTCAGGCAGTAACGGCAATTGTTACTACATAGGTAACAGCAGGGAGGCTGTGCTCATTGATGCAGGCCTGTCGTGCAAGGAAACAGAGCGGCGCCTGAGAAATCTGGGATTGTCTATTTCCAACGTCAAAGCCATATTTATATCGCATGAGCATATAGACCACATAAAGGGCATGCAGGGTATTACCAATAAGCACGAAATACCGGTTTACATTACACCGCTTACGCTGCAATATTGCCGTACCCGGCTACAGGATAATCTGGTGTGTACCTTTAAGCCTTACGAACAGATTCGTGTGGGTGGGCTTACAGTTATCCCCTTCCCCAAGCAGCACGATGGCGCAGACCCATATAGCTTTAACATAGAAGGAAACGGAGTAACCATAGGTGTGTATACAGATATAGGCGCGCCGTGCGAACACCTGACAGCCAATTTTAAAAAGTGCCATGCCGCTTTTCTGGAAGCCAACTACGACGAGATCATGCTCGAGTATGGCTCCTACCCAGCCCACCTGAAAAAAAGGATCAGGGGTGGCAAGGGTCACCTGTCCAACAGGCAGGCATTTGATTTTTTCACTGCCCACAGGCCACCACACCTTACGCATCTGCTGCTCTCGCACCTGTCTAAAAACAACAACAAGCCCGAGATCGTATCAGAACTGTTTAAGCCCTGCACAGCAGATACCAATGTGATCATTGCTACCCGATACAACGAAACCGAGGTATACCGTATTACAGGCAGCAACACCATGCAGTTTACCGAGTCTGTGGCTCCGCCCGAAAAAATGGTGCAGGCCACATTGTTCTGATTCGCCTGCCAATACCAACCTATATATACGCAGGTATTTCTACTTTTATAACCACTAATCTACGACGTATGAAAAAACTATTCGCACTGGTTGCTGTCATCTCATGCTCGTTTGCAATAGGCTATGCCGTGGGATTGAAAAAGACAGAACACACTTCGCTCAACGGTGTGACCGGCATAGGTGGCATATTCTTTAAATGCAAAGACCCTAAAAACCTAAAAGAGTGGTACAACACCAACCTCGGCTTCAAAAATAACGAGTACGGCACCAATTTTGAGTGGCGCCAGGCTGGCGACAGCACCAAGCGTGGTTTTACGCTCTGGGCTCCTTTCAGGGAAACAACCAAGTATTTTGAAAAAGAGTTCATGATCAACTACCGTGTGAGTAATATGGATGCCCTGCTGGCCACATTGGCCACCAATGGTATATTGCCGATAGATACAATACAGAGGGCATCTTATGGCTCATTTGTACACATCAAAGACCCTGAGGGCAACCAAATAGAGCTCTGGGAGCCAAACGATGTGGAATACTACAAAATGGGACCTGGTACTACGGTGTATTGATTTCAGAATACTCGTAGGCAAAGCCGCAAGAACTATTTGCTAAAATTTTTATTATTTTTGATATTTGTTGGTTGTATTTTCAGACCAGCAATGCATCTGGGAACTAAAGTTGAAATAATGAGGTGGTGCTAATATCTGCAGTAAAATAAGTCATACTGACCGAGGTAGCGGCTGAAAATAAGTAATGCGTCTAAGGTGCAAAAAGATTTAAAGTATTAAATACCAACAAAGGCGAAAATTGAGATAGCTCATGAAGGGCTGACGATTGCCAATCCCTACAGTTAGTAAATAACTAACCAAAATAGTTTTTTTATGCCTCTCGACATCATTTACCCGCCACCGTCTTTCTATTTCCAGCTTTCATTTCCAGGAAAAAGCAGTAGTACGGACGCTTCATTTCAGGAATTGTCGGGTATTTCAGCTGAATTGAGTGTTGAAGAAATCACTGAGGGAGGAGAAAATAAATTTAAGTATAAGTTACCAGGCACTGAAAAATTCGGCAATCTAGTACTAAGGCGAGGTGTAGCTCCCGCCACTTCGAATCTGATTACTTGGTGTAATCAGACAATTGAATCTGACTTTTCTTCGCCCATTCAGGTGAACACTATTACAGTTGCGCTATTAAATGCCGAATTCACCACGCTGATGAGTTGGGATTTTTTTAATGCCTATCCTGTTAAATGGAGTATTTCTGATTTTAAGGCACAAGAGAACCAACTGGCTATAGAATCAATAGAGTTTGCCTACAATTATTTTACACGTACGGTCTAAAATCCCAGTTTGGCCTTTGTTGGTCTTATTTCCTGACCAACAAAGCATCAAGTACCCGAAGACTAATATCCTTCACAAGGTTGCAGCTGAAAATAATACCTGCTAAGGTGGGCGTAAGAATTAGCTAATGGAACACCAACAAGGGCGCAAAGCTAGGAGCATTCTCCGTTAGAAAACAAACATTGGGCAAAATGGCATAGAAATTGATATAACATCGATAAATAGTTTAACTATACACCATGAAATTAATAAGTGTACTTGTGTTACTTTTTGTCGTTGCATTCATTTCATCGTGCAAATCAACTTGCCTAACACCTTTTTTAGGAGTGACTGTATGGGGTACAAATTCCACTCCCGACACCGAAGCCGTTATTACACAATACCAAAAAGGATCAAACTTTGCAACTGCGATTTCCTCAACATCACAATTAGCAATTTCAGGCAGCCCGAATTTCTGGCCATTACAACTTGGTGAAAATATTTATAGCTATGACTGGTTGATTTTGTTTCGGCCATCGGGCAAATCTATCCGTTTAAGTGATATCACACATAGTGACCGCTCGGAACAATGCAGCATTATGGGATGCCCGGAACATAGATGCGTAAATTCTGTGTCCTATGTTGCAAATGGTGTACTGGATATCGTATACACAAGTTCTACTTCAAGCGGCACCGCAAACGCAGAAATCAGGCTCACCTACTAGAGATATTATCATCCCCTTGCCATGCGTTTTTTTACAATATTGAAAAAAATTGTCGATCGTATTCTTACAATATTTTATTACGCCCCTAAATTGCACCCAAGGGCATTGCCCCCCGGCTAATGTATTTTAGCCCGTTGGGCTTTCTGCCAAAAGAATTGTTCTGGTTTTTCCTTTTAAGATTTGAAACAAACCCTTATCAACTACTCAAAGCGCTAAATCGCAATCCATACACTAACTTTGCTACTATCAATAAAACATCTAATCGCAGACTAATAACTTACGACTCACGACTTAAACAATGAAAATCTTCCTTGCACAGCAGAATTACCACATAGGCAACTTTGAGGCTAATACTGCAAAAATAATTGATGCTGTAAACCAGGCTAAAGAGCAGGGCGGAGATCTTATTGTTTTCCCTGAGCTGGCAGTATGCGGCTACCCTCCCCGCGACTTTCTGGAGTTCGGAGATTTTATAGATCAGTCGCTGGCGGCGGTAGAAAAGATCAGTGAGGTGGCAGATACCATTGGCGTGCTTATAGGCACTCCCACCCGCAATCCGCGCCCTGAGGGCAAGAATCTGTTTAACAGTGCTTGCCTGCTGTACAAAAAAAAGGTGCAGGGCATGGTGCATAAAACGCTGCTGCCTAACTACGATATTTTTGATGAGTACCGTTATTTTGAGCCTGCCAGCGAGTGGAATGTACTCTCGTTCAGGGGCAAAAAGCTGGCAGTAACTATCTGTGAAGACATCTGGAACCTGGGCGATGACCCCATGTACCGCATTTGCCCCATGGACAAGCTGATGCGGCACGCACCTGATATCATGATCAATCTGAGCGCGTCGCCATTCGATTACCTCCATGCTGATGGCCGTAAGTGGATAGTGCAGCAGAATGTACTCAGGTACAGGCTGCCTATGGTTTACTGCAATGCTGTGGGTGCTCAGACCGAAATTGTTTTTGATGGTGGCTCGCTGGTAATGGCAGCCGATGGCAGCCTGGTGACCGAGAAACCTTACTTCAGCGAATCACTACAGGCTGTTATCTGGAACGGTGATGGCACGTTTGAAGACGCAGGCCAGAAAAGTCTTTCTGGCATAACAGACCCTTCTTTATTGCCTGCCACATTACAGCCGGGCCTGAACATTGGTAAAATACATCAGGCACTGCTGCTGGGTATCAGGGATTATTTTGGCAAGATGGGTTTTACCAAAGCCATCGTAGCATCGTCGGGCGGCATAGACAGTGCCGTAGTACTGGCAGTTGCCTGCGAGGCGCTTGGACCGCAAAATGTTACAGCATTGCTGCTCCCATCGCAGTTCTCAACAGACCACAGCGTAAACGATGCCGTGCAGCTTTCAGTAAATCTGGGCAATCAATACCACATCATACCAATAAAAAATGTTTTTGCGGCTTACGAAGACGCCCTTAAACCATCATTCAAAGATTTGCCGTTCAATGTAGCTGAGGAAAATCTGCAATCGCGTATTAGGGGTGCAATGGTAATGGCACTGGCCAATAAGTTTGGGTATATTCTGCTCAATACCTCCAATAAGAGTGAACTGGCCACCGGATACGGCACACTATACGGAGATATGGCTGGCGGCCTGGGTGTGCTGGGCGACCTGTACAAGCTGCAGGTTTTTGAGCTGGCAAAGTACATAAACAGAAATTGCGAAATCATACCACAAAACATTATCACTAAGCCACCCAGTGCAGAACTGAGGCCCGGCCAGAAAGATAGCGACAGCCTGCCTGAATATGACGCTCTGGACCCGCTTCTGTACCAGTACATTGAGCGTAGGCAAGGGCCTAAAGAGATTATTGCTATGGGCCACAACCCCACCCTTGTAAGCAGAATACTCAGGCTGGTAAACAGTAACGAATACAAGCGAAGTCAATTCTGCCCTATCGTCAGAGTATCTCCCAAGGCATTTGGCATAGGCAGGCGTGTACCTATTGTAGGGAAGTACCTTACATAATATGGCTTTCGGATATTCAATGTAATATAATTTATAAAATCAAATCATAAAACGACATATCGGTTGTATATTGCAGCATGGCTATTGAATACTCGTTTACAACAAAATGGAAAACACCGGCTCCGCTGGATGATGTATGGGAAGCAATACGCCTTTCGCTGGAGTGGCCGCTGTGGTGGAAGGATTTCATTTCAGTAACTGAGTCAATACCCGGCGATGTAAACGGTATAGGCAGCATCAGAACCTATACCCTCAAAAGCCCTACAAAATACAAACTGACTTTCGATCTCTTGCTTACGCACCGCATAGACCGCAAACTGCTGAAAGGCACCGCCAACGGCGATCTGACTGGTACCGGTGAATGGCATTTTGATGTAAAAGATGGATTTACCTTTATAGAATGCAGGTGGAATGTATCTACTACCAAGGGCTGGATGAACCTGCTGGCATTTATGCTTCAGCCGGCATTTAAGTACAATCACAGGCTGGTCATGAAGAATGGTGCAAGATCTCTGGAGAAAAGACTGGGAGTAAAGGTTACTGATATCAGTTAGCCATCTTTGGCAGGCTCGCTACCCAGAAATTCTGAACGTGTTCTGAAACAGCCTTCATGTCCAGTCCGTTCATGCATTTGAAATGCCCCTTCGGGCATCGGTTATAACCCAGCTTACTACATGGATGGCAGCCTATTGTTTTATTTTCCATGATCACAGACTGTCCGGCAATACGGTCATTAAGGTTGTTGTATCCGTAGTACGGGAACATACCAATCTCAGGAGATGTATTGCCCCACAGCGAGATGATAGGTTTTTGAAAAGCCGCCGCTATGTGCATCAGCCCGGTATCGTTGCTTACGATTACTCTTGCATACTTCACCAGTTCAGCTGATTCATTGAGGCTGAACTTGCCGCATGAGTTATAGATTTTTATCCGGTCTATTTCAGCAATCTCATTGCCTGCGTGCATGTCCTCGGGGCCGCCCAGCAACATCACAGGGTAAGGTACTTCCTCGCAAAAAACTTTCCATTGTGCCACCGGCAGCTTTTTGGTATTGTAGGATCCGCCTATTACACAGCCTACAAAACCACCCCAGTGGCTCATAGGAATATCTGTGTTCGTAATGCGCTTATTCTCTGGTAAAAAGTAGTCAAGCCCCTTGCCATCATTGTATACCTCAAGGGGCCTCACCGCTTCAAAATAGCGCTCCACAATGCTCTTGTCGGGCATCAGGTTCATTTTCAGGTTTACCAACATCCACTTTTTGAAGTTGAGTTTGGGAAAAGAGTAGCTTTTTACCTTCAAGCCTTTTTTAACCCGCATAGTGCGCAGGTTATGATGCAGGTCCACAACATGGTCGAATTTCTCTTTTCTGAGGTATTCAATCACCGGATCCAGATCATCACTCAGGTAGTGTATCCGGTCTATATACGGATTGTTGGAGAGCATAGGCCCATAGGCCGTCTTGGTAAGAAAATGAATCTCGGCCTGCGGGTATTTCATTTTCAGGCAGCGTACAACGGGTGTGGTAAGTACAATATCACCAATAGACGAAAAACGAATTACCAGCACCTTCATAGGCATACAGAACTAACTCAAATTTTGAAAGTTACAGCGATGGTCGAAGCTGCCACTAATTAGGAGAATAAGACAGTTCGCACCATGCTTTGTTATCGGTTACGCCCAATGCCTCTTTGGCAAAGTTGCAGATACCAATAATACTGCCTGAATACAGTTTAGTATCTGGTATTGTACCGAGTACTTTTACATAGATTGTCTTACCTGTACTAGGATTGTACACCTTAATCACACTGCCGCGCGGGCTGGTATTATGAAAGGCATAATAAGTGCTGTTCTTGCCAGGCTTGTCGAAGAATACGGCTGAACCTTTCTCTGTTAATACATTAGCTCCGTTATTAGTCTGCCTGTTATAAGCAGTGTCAAGGTTTCCGGGAATTCGTGCTTTTACAGAATCGCGGACAATGCGCTTTTTATAAACCGGGTAGGCGGCCTGCGTAGCGGGGTTCGATGTATCCAGTGTTATCATCTTTACCCAGCCTATAAACAATACCTGGCTCTCGCCCAATGTATTGCCATGCAGGTTATTCCACAGGCGCATCTGAGACTTGGTAACACCGGCATATGTACTGATCAGAGATATATCGTCCTTAAGCACCACGCGGTAGTAGAGTTCCTGCACATTAGAGAATGTTTGCTTGGTAGAATAATAGTTTTCTTTGGTAATGGGGATATTCACCACTGCGCCGGCAACGAATTTCTTCAATATGTCTGGCTCATTGGCGTTTTCAATAACACCGTCAGATACATTGAACCTGTAAGCAAGCATGTGTAAAGTCTCGCCTGCCTTAACAGTATACTTAATTGTCAGACTGGGTCCTTTGTGGGTTGCAAACAAACTGTCGTTGGTCTGCGCCATAGCAGTAAAAACGGCACAAGCAGACAACAGTAAAAACAGATATTTAAACATATTCAATTGAAATTATGCGTAAAAGTACGACAATTATGCCCAATTAAGCAGAAGTCATTCAATTATTACGCACTATGTGCAAAGTATTGATCTTTACTTAACAAATCAGAAAACACCAAGGTGCAGTAGTATCATTCATCGGTAAAGCTGCCCAGGTCCATCCTGATACGCCAGTGCTTGGGCAGGTAGTTATTCACTCTGTTACCCAATGCTTTAATCCACCCTAGTCCAAGACCGTTATACCTCACCACCTTCCACCCTTTATCGGTGTTTTGCAGGGCCATATCTTCCCTTTTCAGAAACCACAATGCCTGCTCTTTACTTACATCTACAAACGGAATATCACTGGCTGCATTTATACTCAGTGCCACATCATGGCCAGGCAGCCAGTCCTTC
This sequence comes from Sphingobacteriales bacterium, assembly GCA_900299255.1. Taxonomy (GTDB): domain Bacteria; phylum Bacteroidota; class Bacteroidia; order Chitinophagales; family Chitinophagaceae; genus Nemorincola. Next base: position 4,919 of record OMJB01000103.1, on the reverse strand, counting down.
CCTGACGGCGTACCAAGGTTCAAACCTGTCTTACGCAGGTATACTTTTTGCTGCAAGTAGTGCAAATCTTTTTCATGGTCGGGCATTATGACGCTAAAGTCGTCCTTGCCGGCCTGTATACAACTTACCTGCTGATCTTGTAGCAGATACCCGCCCTGCTGCATTGCCTTAGTACTATGTTGTGACCTGAACCTCGGATACTGAAAATCACCGGGCTGCCCTTCCTTTTCTACGGCGGCTATGTATAGGCCCTCTCCCTTGGTAATACCCGGAAAGAACCGATAGCCTGTCATTTTTTTAACCGGTGATGTGGTAGTCACTATTTTCCAACTGCTCTGAACATCGATTGTTAACGAACGAACCGGATACGAAGATGCCAGCCAGTCAAGTATATGCTCGTCTTCAGCCGGAGAATAAGAACAAGTAGCGTATACAAGTAACCCACCCGGTTTCAGTGCCGGCCAGATATCAGCAAGAATGCGTTGCTGCCTTTCGCCACAGCGCTGCACGTTGGCTTCGCTCCATTCGTTCAGTGCCGCTGCATCTTTTCGCCACAACCCGGAACCACTACATGGTGCATCTACTACAATGACATCAAAATACCCCGAAAGGCGTCCCAGGTCGCGGGGATCGTTACTGGTTACCCAGGTGTTCATATACCCCCAGCGGGTCATATTTTCCTCTAGTATAGTAGCTCTTGACCGGATGACATCGTTTGATATGAGCAGGCTGTCCTTGTCGAGCATCGAAGCGATTAAAGTGCTTTTACCACCGGGTGCAGCACACAGGTCCAGCACTCTGAGCCCTGAACGGCCGCCGAGGTACTGCCTGAGTATTTGATCCAGAAACATAGAAGACGCCTCCTGTACATAATAGGCCCCAGCGTGGTAAAATGGATCCAGGGTAAATACAGGCCGCTCATTCAGATATCGGCCAGAAGGACACCACAACACTTTGTCGTTCCCGGCAAAAAGGCCGCACTCTTTTTCAGGGTTTATTCTCACAGAAGTTACAGGGGCCAGATTGTGTGCATCAGCAAATGCCACGGCATCAAAACCGCTAATGCCCCTGAGCTCATCTATTACTGATGCTGGTAGGTTTTTCAAAAATTGAATTGTCTTTGATTTCAAAAGTAATTAACTAATTTTAAAAGATACTCACTGATTACTTCTGGTTCGTTTATTCATGAAAAATTTACTCAAAGCCAACTACCCTATTATACTCATCCTGCTGATATCACTGGCATTTGCAAAACTGCACTTCAACAAAAGATCTGGAAATGAGAAAGCTGTTTGCGCAACTATCTGCGGCGATGCAAGGGGGTATTATGCCTGGCTGCCTGCAGTGTTCATTTACAATGATCTGAACTTTAAATTTTATGACAGCGTAGAGTATAACAGTGCATTCTGCGGCAACAGCCAGGATGTGCCCATGCTTGATTATAGAAAGAAGTTTGACGGAAAAACAATGAATAAGTATTATCCAGGCGCTTCGTTTATGATGCTTCCATTCTTTTTGACAGCCCACTTTATTACCCTATTTTTTACACACGAATTACCAAACGGATATTCTTTCTGGTACTTCCGGCTGGTGCCACTGGCAGCGTTCTTTTACTACTTTATCGGCATGTTGTTTTTCTTGAAATTAATGGGCAAACTGCAGCTTAACAACAACCAAAAGGCCATAGTGATTTTGCTGCTTACATTCGGCAGTAATATCATCTACTACTTAATTGATGCACCGCTGTATTCGCATATCTATTCTTTTGCCCTGATTGCGGCGTTCCTGTATTTGGCATTCTGTATAAAAGAATTGCCTACCGTAAAAAACATCTGTTCAATCTCGTTTATTACTGGCCTGATATTCATAACGCGCCCCGTGAATCTTTCCATAATGCTGATGCTGCCTTTCATCCTGGGCAGCAATCTGAAAGCGACGGTACTTTCAATCGTCAGACAACCAAAATTAATCGCAAGCCTGCTACCGGTCTTGCTAATGCCAGCCCTTTTGTTCAGCATATACAAGTCTGCTTTGGGCCATTACTTTGTCTATTCCTACGATCAGGAAGGGTTTGATTTCCTGCATCCGCATTTCTGGCAGTTTCTGATCCATTATGACAATGGGTTGTTTTCTTATATGCCTTTGCTGGCCATGCCTTTTCTATTCATATTTGCATGGTACCGATCTGCAGACAAACCCATTATAGCAGGCGCAGCGGCCACACTGTTCATAACGATATACATACAAAGTTCCTGGTGGTGCTGGTACTTCGGATATTCTTTCGGTGCCAGAACCATGCTTGACTTCCTGCCACTGTTTGGTATACCACTGGCAATGTCCGTTAGAAACACAGACTTCAAAAAAAACGTTTATTTGATACCGGTTTATACACTTTGCTGCATTTTCACACTGAATCTGTATCAGCAAAAGAGTGCCAACCACATGATGAGCAGCTACCCTATCAGAGATTACTGGCAATCAGTTGGCAAACCGTTTGGACTTAAATAACTGTTACAACTAAAGCTGAAAATCAATACCGGTATAGTTGTGCGGTGTAATTGCCTTTAGCTCCTTTTTCAGTTTGACCGTAACCTTTAGTGTGTCGATAAACTCGTGAATATCCTGTTTTGTAATGCTTGACTTTCCACGAGTGAGCGCTTTAAGTGCTTCGTAGGGCTGCGGGTATTTTTCACGGCGCAATACAGTTTGAATGGCCTCGGCAACAACTGCCCAGTTATGATCAAGGTCTTCATCCATTTTTTGCTTGTTCAGCAACAATTTGCCAATGCCTTTTTCAACAGAGCATAAAGCCAGATAACTATGGCTGAGTGGCACACCTACATTGCGCAACACTGTGCTGTCGGTAAGGTCGCGCTGCAAGCGGCTTACAGGCAGCTTTGCACTAAGGTGTTCATAAAGTGCATTTGCGATTCCCAGATTACCTTCTGCATTTTCGAAATCAATCGGGTTAACCTTATGCGGCATAGCACTACTGCCCACTTCTCCGGCCTTAACCTTCTGTTTAAAATACTCCATTGAAATGTACTGCCAGATATCCCTACAAAAATCAATGAGTATAGTGTTGATGCGCTTCAGTGCATCAAACTGGGCGGCAATATTATCGTAATGCTCAATCTGGGTTGTGTACTGCATGCGTTCAAGCCCCAGTTTCCGGTTTACGAAATCATTTCCGAATTTCTCCCAGTCAATTTTCGGGAAAGCAACATGGTGTGCGTTGAAATTACCTGTGGCTCCGCCGAATTTTGCTGCAAATGGAATGTTTAATAACTGATCAATCTGGCCCTCCAACCGCTCCACGAAAACCATAATCTCTTTGCCCAGCGTAGTTGGAGAAGCAGGCTGCCCATGTGTTCGTGCCAGCATGGACACATACTTCCAATCAACCGCCATGTGGTACATTTTCAGATGAATATTCAGCAATAAAGGAAGATATTGTTCCTCAAGGGCTTCCTTCCATAGAAGAGGCACGGCAGTATTGTTGATATCCTGAGAGGTAAGCCCAAAGTGTATCCACTCAACACTCTCCCCGGCACCAAGTGCTATCAGTTTTTCCTTCAGAAAGTACTCAACCGCTTTTACATCGTGGTTGGTAGTGCGCTCTATCGTTTTTATCTGCTTTGCATCCGCTTCGGTGAACTGCTCATAAACAGCCCTCAGCTTTGCCGGTTTCACTTTGGCAGGCAACGCAATTACTTTTCTCTCAGCAAGAAAAAGAAAATACTCAACCTCCACCCTTACACGGTAGCGAATCAGCCCAAATTCAGAAAAATATGGTGAAAGTGATGCCAGCTGTGAGCGGTAACGCCCGTCTATCGGGCTTATGGCTGTGAGTGCGTTTAAATCCATAGCACAAAGATATAACAAACTTTACAGCCCGAAAATTCCAGAGAATTAATGGCTACGCACTGACTAAAGGTAAATACCATGTACTTTACCCAAGTTGCCGGGCGTTGTTTCAATAATATTAGCCAGCCTCTTTTTCAAGAGCCGCATCCAATTTCCGGAGCTGTTCCTGCAACGATTTGCGTAGTTCATGAAGTGTATCATGGTCAAAATCTTCGACGTCTACATCCGCACCTATGCCTAATTTTTGCCTGATACGCCTGATCTTTTCACGGGTTTCAGAGCCCTTTGTTGGCGCATAAAGCATACCAACAACTACACCGGCAAGTACGCTGACAGACACTGTAATCAACAGGCTTTTTGCTTTCATAATTCTTGGTTTTTAACTAGTTAGACCATCCAATTTAAGGTTAACCCTTTTTAACTGCTGCTGCTGCACTTCTTTGATTTCTTCAAGCGACTCCTGCCCACCATCCAGGCCATTGTCCACAGCCCACATTAGTTTCCTACTTTTCTTAACTATTCTTTTTCTTGTATCACGACCTTCTGCCGGAGCAAACAACACACCAACTGCCACGCCCACCGCTACCCCGGCACCCACTGCCAGCAAAAATTTCCTCCATCTGTTCATGACTTGAAATGCTATTAAATTTGCATCGTAAAGGTAGGCCATTCTTTGCATCCGGTAAATGACAAAGGTCATGTAAGAGATGGCGCCACCCTATTGATCGGCCTAAAACAGCATTAACAGAATTTTGGCACAGTATTTGCAACATTTATTTTACAATCCACTGCCAACCCAATTGCCAGTTTATGAAAACAACCGGTTTACTTTTATCTCCTTAAAATGTTTTTAGCAAACATTCAAAGGCCTTTACCTATCACTATGAACACAAAATAAAACGGTATCCTGAGCGTTTCCAAAGGATACCGTTTTTAAATTGAATCAATTACCTACAACCTGCAACATCAAAGATTTTTTACACAACCCGGTTGCAGCTCAATAATTAAAAGTACCTCACCCACAGGCGCCGGCCACCATAATTATTACCCTT
>OMJB01000102.1 GCA_900299255.1 Sphingobacteriales bacterium | reverse complement strand
TTGGCAACCAGATCGGCAAAAACCCGGCCATCGTCCAGTGCCATACCGGGGCCGTATGTATGAAATGGCCTGACAATTTTTGAATTAACACCATACTGGGCATGGTAACTAACACAGATATTCTCGCCCATGCGCTTGCTCTCGCCGTAGCAGGCGCGCACTTTGGTACAGTCGAGATAGCCATAGGCTGTTTCCTTGATAGGAATGTCTTCTGGTTTCACCTCGCCATATACCTCACCCGAACTGAAGAACAGAAATGACTCTACATTATTCTCCCGGGCCACCTTTATCAGATTGATGGTGCCCAGCACATTTGCATTGAGTGTGCCTACGGGGTCTACACCAAAATACCTGGGGCTTGCCTGGCTGGCTGCATGTATTATAAAATGCACAGGAACATTGAGGCTGAAAGGCTCACTGACATCATGTACTACAATCTTCAGCCGTTCATTGCCGGTATAATTGCTGAACCTGGCCAGGGCTTTTTCCTGATTTCTTACTAGCGCAATAACCGTAGTATTCATAGCCGGATCAAGGCCCAAAAACGTTTCTACCAGATAGGCAGGCAAAAACCCATTTGCTCCGGACACCAGTACTGTTTTGTTTCTGAAATGCTCCCAGTGCTTAAAAGAGCTGATGATCTGTGCTACGTCTTCTTCGATTATCCGGTTCAATTTGCAAGGGGTTTTAACGCCTGAGCTGGTTTGAAAAACAAGTTACCCATCAGGTTGGTAAATACTGAATTTGTGAATAGTGACAAAAATACTATTTTCGACAAAATATTCAGGACCGGTTAAACTACTATGAAGAAACACATTTCAGTTATTACTCCATGTTACAACGAGGAAGGCAATGTGCGTCTGCTCATAGAAACAATTGGCAAAATATTTGAAAGCCTGCCGCAGTACACTTATGAGCATGTACTTATAGACAACTGCTCTGTAGACAAGACACCGGCTATACTGCGCGAGATAGCTGCAACCAACAAAAACGTAAAAGTTATTTTTAACGAGCGCAACTTTGGCTGGATACGCTCCCCATTCCACGGCCTGATTCAGTGCCACGGCGATGCGGTGATTTATATGGTTTCTGATTTTCAGGAGCCTCCTGAAATGATCCCGAAATTTCTGGTGAAATGGGAAGAGGGATACAAAATTGCTATAGGCATAAAGCAGCAGAGCAAGGAAAACCCCATTATGTTTGCGGTACGCAAATTCTTCTACAACATACTGGCCAGTGCATCAGACGGCGAACCTACCATTAAAAACTTTACCGGCTTCGGTCTTTACGACCAGAAGTTTATATCGGTGATCCGCGACCTGGATGACCAATATCCGTACCTGAGGGGTTTGGTTTCTGAGCTGGGTTTTGAGCGCGTAGAGATACCCTATGTTCAGCCAGCGCGCTTTTCCGGCAAAACAAGTTCTAACTTTTTCAGGCTGTACGATGTGGCTATGTTGGGTTTCACCAGCCACTCCAAACTGCCACTCCGCCTGTCGGCATTCATTGGTTTCTTTTCGGCCATTATCAGCTTTCTGGTAGCGGTGGCTTACTTTGTGTACAAGCTGCTGTTCTGGACAAGATTTGAGGTAGGGCTTGCTCCGCTGGTAATAGGTGTTTTCTTCTTTTCTTCGGTTCAGCTATTCTTTATAGGTATCATAGGTGAGTACATTGGCGCCATACATACACAGGTGCGTAAGCGGCCACTGGTAATTGAAAAGGAGCGATTGAATTTTTGATTGGGGGAGCGGTTATTTATTCAAAGTCATTGATTCCCTGTTTGTGTTGCGGCTGAGTCATTAGTCAGCGCAAATTGCGAAGCTTTGATAAGCATGGCCGCGACGTATAAATTGATACATTTAAAGTGTATGCGAAACGCAGTTATTTTTTTATTGGTATTCAGTATAGGATGCACTTGTTCGGAAGTAAAAAATAGTTATTTAAAGTTAGAGTACTCCGGAAAAATCACAAATAAGTATAGGGATACTTTTTCTGGATACTCTCCAATATTAAAAATTGATTACCAAGACGAGTTTTGTTGTTCTTTCTATTTAGATCTATTTGACTCATCAAGCATTGGAGATTCCGTTGTTAAGAAAAAAGGCTCACTTAACTGTGTTTTAATTAAACAAGGGAGACGAAAAACGTATTATGTTTATTGCGGCGGTGAGAAATTGGAATAGAAAAAACAAAACTGCAGCAGTTCTTTTCGTAATCAAATGCAATAACTAAAACTGTGACGAGAAAATATCCAAATTCTAAATCGCAGAACAACTACAATCAGAAACGATACTTGGTTGCACTCATCATTTTACGCAAAGGCTGTTCCAGCAAATAATAACTCAGTGTAGCTGCAAGCAAAAGCACCACAAGACCCATGAAAAAGAGCCATCCGGCGGGGATATGCATGTAGGTGGTATTTAGTGCCAGCAGCAGTTTAAAAACCGGGAACTGAAGGATGTAAATACCGTAGCTGATCTCACCCAGAAATACCAGCTGCCTAGCATTCAGTATTTTGGGGTCTGCGATTGCAGTGCTTAAAATAAACAGCATAAACACTGGCGCTATAAGCCCTACCTGATAACTGATACTATCAGGTCGGTATGCTATCAGCAATAAAATAAGTATAAATAACACAGAAGAGCTCCCTTTAAAAAACCATTTACTTAGGCTGGCTTTCAGGTACAGCCAGCCGCCCAGCATACCTATCATGAACTGGCTGATATGCATAACAGGGTTAAAGAAAACTGTGTCTACAATGCTATCGGGCAGGCTCCACCTTTGCTCGTAATATTTCAGATGAAAATACTGGGCAAGCACAAACAATACTGCAGTAATAGCTACAAACACGCCTTTATTACGGTTGAGCAGCAGCAGGAATGCCGGGAACAGCATATAAAACAACATCTCAACAGATATAGACCATGCCGGCGAATTGAGTACCAGTGGAAATGACGGCACATATCCCTGCAGAAACAATGCACTCAGCCCTATCTCCTTAACAGCAGTAGCATTCAGGGAGTATTTGAGAAACCCTATTGACACAAAAATCATCAGTATCAGGGATAGATAGTATGCGGGAGCTATACGGGCTATACGGCGCTTAAAATAATCGGCATAACTGATGCCTTTACCGTTGTAGGCAATAAACAATACAAAGCCCGACAGCACAAAGAAGTAACTGACAGCTATATTGCCTGCATGAAAGATGTTTTTTGAAAGTGTGAACGGATACAATTCAGAACCAAAATGATGAATGACCACCATGATAGCAGCAAAGGCCCGCGTAGCTGTAAGTGCATTTATCTGCGTTTTCAATCAAAATGGTTTTATGTGCAATGGTATCTCCGGCTAAATTAACCAGTTAATCGATACTTTCTTAACAGGCAGGTTAAAATCCAAACCCCACCCCAAACTCAGCCAGCTGAGCCACAATCTCGTGCGTGAGCAGCAAGGCGGAGGCGAACACTTCTTTTACAGGCCCGGTTTCAGACCTGTATATGTATACATTACCCCCTATCTTTTCATAAAATTCGTCAAACTTCAGATAGGTCTGGTGGTAGTACCAGCCCACCTGTGTTACGAGGCCCAGCCTGCCTACAAGAAACTCATTTCCGGCAAACAGGGCACCATCCCACGAGTTGCCGCGCTCATGGCCGTAGTCCACACCATAGTTTTTCAGAAAGGCATACACATCATCGTGATAGGCATAGTCCATCCCGAAGTACAGTTTGTTTTTGCTTTTCCACCGCCTGCTCAGGTAGCCGGCAGCAAAGTAAGACGCCCTGATGGGGTCGCCCTCTGCACGGGCCTCCTTAAATGATATGCTGGCCCTAAACTGCAATAGCCACCTGTTTTTGAGTTGAGGCAATACGTGCTCAATGGGCTTTGGCCTGGCTGAAACAGGAAAATACCGCACGCCTATATGAGCCCCCACCATGTTCACCCCAAGGTTAGGCTGGTAATAGCCGGCGTTTGAAATATGGGTAAAATTTGCACCCAACTGCAACTGCCAGTGATCATCAACATGCCACCTGAGATCGGTCATAAAACAGGCAAAATCGTTGAGATGGGTACTGACAGCAACGTTTTGCGTATCGGCGGGGTAGCCTTTCTGATGCACCCGCGTTACATAACCCAGCCCATCACCAAACCGTAAAGTCCATTCCAGGTTTTTACCCCGGATCAGCGGAATCTGGAGATTGGGGTATACCCCTGCACATTTACCATATACCTGATTGTTTCCATAATCAATATAAGAAACACCAACACCTATAACCGGAAAACCACGACGCTGGTGCCAGTCTTTTTTGCCATATGTCTGCCATACAAAGTTCACATCTACCGATGATGATAGCTCGGGAATAGGCGATGTGAATTTAGCGGTATGCTTTATGATTTTACCCGCAATCAGATTAGCCTCAATACCAACCCCTTCTCCTATTATTGATGATTGAGCCGAGACAATACCTGCATGTAAACACCCCATTACGAGGCAAACAAACCTTATGGCAACTCGCACGGTAAAAGTAGGGGCAGGCAATCTCAAGGTCATGCTTTGTTTGATCTTTGATATTACTCGGCGCCTGCGGCAGCAACAGCTTTCCGCTTCTTGCCGGTAACCAGTTTTCTGAATGGCATTTCGATTAGATAATAACTTACAACTGCAGCAAGAATAAGAATGCCGAGGGATACAAAGAAGAAATTCTGCTCAGAAACGTGGTACCGCAGATAGGGCACGCCCATCAGATACTCATGAACCGGAAACTGCAAAATGTATATACCGTAACTAATCTCTCCAAAAAACACCAGCGGCTTCCAGTTCAGAAAAACAGGATTATCTATGGCCAGGTACATAATAAACAACATAAAGAGCGGTGATATAAGACCCACCTCAAAATGTAAAGTCCATGGTTTGAGTACAATTAGTGCAATGATGACTGCGAAAATAAGTATAGGTTTTACGGCAAACCTGCTTCTGGCCGCCTTCATTTTAGTAAAGAAATAACCACCAACCATGCCTATCAGAAACTGGTGCATGTGCATTACCGGATGGTAGAACATATGATTCCAGTTCTGCACCAGGGCAGAATTGTCTTTGAACTTTACAAAAAATATGATGTGCGTGACTAAATACAAAATAGCGCTACCGGCAATAAACAGCCTTGCCCACCTGCCCTGTATGTACAGCAACAGCGGGAAAAGTACGTAAAAAGTCATCTCGACTGAGATACTCCAGGCAGCGGTGTTGAGTACCAGTGCGTAGTCGCCAAAAAATGCCTGAATAAAAAACAGGCTGTAAACAATCTGATAATTCAGATCGGGAGTGTAGGCCATCTTGTAGGAGCATAGGTACACATATACGAATATGGCCAGCCCCACTATGTAAGCGGGCCAGATGCGGGCAAAACGCTTCAGAATATAATTACCATAAGTGAACGCCCTGCCGGCATAAGACAGGTACAAAACAAAACCGGATAACACATAGAAATAACTGACCGCAACATTGCCGTTGTAAAACAAATGCGGGAAGCTCTTAAACGGAAAAACCTCCCGTCCAAAATGGAATATAAAAACCATCAGGGCGGCAAATCCGCGGGTAGCGGTTAGTGCGTTGATTTGTTGCTTCATCTGGGACTTGTGCGGCTCCTGAATATTACTATTACCCTGATTTAATAACGCCAGAGACTACTGACAAATATAGCACCGTATTGTTTATTTAAAAATTACTTTGATTTTCGGAGCAAATTGTAACCAAACAGAATGATCACAAATATGGATAAAAGAGCTGCTTAATCGCTGACAATACTTTCCGCCTTAAACATGAGAATTGATTATCTTTAATGAAAATTAAGGATGCGCCAGACACTTGCATTTATTTTTATTGGCCTTGTACTGCTGTTGCCAAAAGCATATGGCCAGAATTTGGCTACATTCAGCGATATCAGGCCTGCCATGAAAAATAAAAGCATAGAAAAGGCGGCAGTATTTCTGGCTAACCGGAAATCAGCAGAATGGTACTGGCCTGAAGACTATAAAAAAGCGGTAATTATCTCTGACGGTTGGAGCGATGTTTATGATAAACGGGGCCGGCTAAAAGGAAAGACGATCAACATGGTGCTGTACGGCGAAATGCCGGATGGCAAGGGAGTGCTTACTGATTTCACGTTTATCAGAAAACTGCAGTCAGATGAAACACTATCTGAATACCTTAGCTATTATTCGGTGGGCGAAATGGTGTACGCAGAAGCAGAGTAATCGTGATTATTGCAACAGTTTAAGGCCATAATATACCTGGCTGCATTTTGTGCCATTAAAGTCGGCGATATCAGGGAGGTAACCCCATCTTTCAAATCCAAATTTCTCCAGCAGCCGGGCACTGGCTATATTAGGCTCAAGAATAATAGCGAGCAATGTATGGTATCCCAGCTCACTGCAGGCATCGATACCATGCTGCAGCAGTGATGATCCAATGCCTTGCCTACGACAGTTTTGATCTGTAAAATAACTGATCTCTACTGCACCTGCCAGTGCCTGCCTGCCCTTTCGGTAAGCGCTTATGCTCAGCCAGCCAGCTACCCTGCCCTCTTTTTCATAAACGAACAAAGGGTACCGTCCAGGAATGAATTCATGAAACCATCCTTCCTTTTCTTCAGGCCTGAACTTGTGTGTATAGGCAGTCTGAAAACCGGCATCTATTGCCTGGTTGTATATTTCAACCACCGCTGCCAGGTCTCCTATGTTTGCCGTTCTGATCATTGTTTTGTAAGATAGTTAGTAGCTCAGCTGCCTGTTTACTATTGGTTCATCCGGCCCATACTGCCAATAACTTCGTTGCTCAGCTCAAAAAGGCTAAGCCACGGTGACGATCCATCGGTTAAGTACTGTACCTGCTCCTGCACTGCTGATACGTAGTTGTTAGTAAGTAAGTAGAATCTGACACAGCCAGATGGCGGCATACCGCTGGTATCAGAAAGAGGTATCGTACGGCCAGCATACTCAGCCGCTGCAGAAACGAGTTTAACAGCTGCCACCCCAGCCTCCGGGCTTTTGCCACCACCCTGTAGCCCACCGCCTGTACTGAAAAACAGATTGGCTGCACCGGTAATGTAAGCTGCCAGTGACACTACGGCATCTCCGGTATTCCAGTCCATTATTATACCATAAACAAAAGTTGCATCAGGTGGAATATTTAGGCCCAATTGAGCAGGAGTGACCCGGAAAGCCAGTGCACGGCTACCTTCATATCCGGATTCATCTATTGAACCGGCTGGCCCTGTGCCTTTTGATTTTTTGCCTTTCCTGTAGAAATAAACAATAACGCCTACCTGCACCAGGATAATTACAACATATAAAATGTTCATTCCGAAAGATAGTAAATTAGGCTGTAACGTGGTTTGAAATGTCGGGAGAAGCAGCTACAATTTGTGTACTTCCATGTACTTCCGGCACTCTTCATTCCCACCGGCGGCACCTTTTCTTATATATTCACCACCCTTTATTTTATCGGTTGTACCGCCCTTGCCTTCGTATAAAATCATACCCAAACGGCCTGCGGCATTTGCATGTCCCTTCTCTGCGGCCATTGTATAGTATTTTATAGCCTGATCATAAGCCTGTTTAACGCCCTTGCCCTGCTCAAACAACAGCCCCACGCGGTACTGCGAATTTACATGCCCCTTTTCAGCAGCATGAATATAATTATGTGCCGCCTCGTGTTCATCTTTCTCTATATCTCCGATTCCTGTTTCATAAATCTGACCAAGAATATAGAAAGCAAGTGCACTGCCCAGCTTACCACCTTTTTTGAACCATTTAACTGCTTCTTTGTAATCGGGGCTGAAACCACTGTAGCCATGGTAGTATATCCGGCCCAGATTGTTGGCACTAAGCGCCTCACCATTTTCGGCAGATAATTTGTACCACTTCATGGCTTCCACAGTATCCACTGCTACCCCTTTGCCGTGTTCATACATCGAGGCTATTTTTGCCTGAGCAATTCCGTTCCTCATCTCTGAAGCACGCTTATAGTTTTTCAATGCCTCGGCATAGTCAGCCTGCACACCTTTCCCCTCTTCATACATCCTGCCAACATTCAGAAAACCATAGTCGTAATTGGATGCGGCGGATTTTTTATACCAGCTGAGTGCTTCGGCGAGGTCCTGCTGGGTACCAGTACCCAGCTCATACATCTCGCCCATATTGCACTGACAGCGGGCGTAACCTTTTTCAGCACTCTTTCTGAACCATTTAAAAGCTTCAAAATTGTCGCGGGTAACACCGAGGCCGTTCTGATATATGTAGCCAATATTGCATTCTGCCTCAGCATTATTTTTTTCTGCGGCCTTTGTATACCATTTTAGTGCTTTGGCCTCATCCTTTTTTACACCGGAGCCGTTAAGATTTATATCGGCCAGCAATAGCATCATTTCTACATTTCCGGCATTCGCCTCATTTTTTATAGAATCCATGTTACTCTGAGCGGAAGCGAAACAGCTTTTCAGCAGAAAAAGCAAAACAACAAAAGACGCAAACCGGATTTTCATTACAACAAATTAGTCATTCAAAAATAACCCATCCGATGCAAAAAACAGTTTAATTTTCAGTTACATTTGATTCTTCAGACTAAAACTCATTTTTACACAAATTATTACACATACCTTTGTATAAAATCTGCATACAACCTTTTTCTACTGATCTCTCAGGCAAAACAAATAAACTCAAAACAACTTTTCTATGGGCATAATAATAGCGGGATTAATCATTGTTGCGTTAGGAAGAATGGTCTCCAGAATCAATGACAAGATCAGCATTTTTGGTAAACCGGCTATGGGCATTGGCATAATCGTTGCGACCATAGGCCTGCTTACAGCATCAATTGTTCAAATTGATGCGGGCTATGTGGGCGTGCAGAAACTGTATGGCAATGTGCAGGCAAAAGTACTGTACAGCGGGCTGCACCTGATAAACCCACTGCTTGACGTGGAGAAACTAGAGATACGCACACAGAACTACACGATGAGCGGCGTTCACTCAGAAGGAGACAAACCAGGAGATGATGCGATAAGAGTACTTAGCGCAGACGGCCTGGAAGTAACGATTGACCTTACAGTGCTGTACCGGGTAGTACCTGAAACGGCACCGGACTTATATAAGCAGATTGGGCTTGACTACAAGGATAAAATTGTTCGCCCGATCTCCAGAACTAAGATCAGGGACAATGCCGTGTATTATGATGCCGTTTCGCTTTACTCCACAAAGCGCGATGAATTCCAGTCTCGTATCTACAAAGCTATTGAAGATGAATTCAGAAAAAGGGGGCTTTTGCTGGAGAATCTGCTGGTGAGAAATATAACATTACCTGTTTCTGTCAAGAATGCCATTGAATCAAAGATTAATGCAGAACAGGACGCTCAAAAAATGCAGTTTGTACTGCAGAAAGAACATCAGGAAGCCGACCGCAAACGCGTTGAAGCTCAGGGCATAGCCGACTACCAGCACATCATCAACGAAAACCTTACAGAAAGGCAGCTGCAGTACGAACAGATAAAAGCCATGAAAGACCTCGCTGCATCAACCAACGCTAAAATGATCATCATGGGCAAGGGAAATTCACCCATTATTGTGAACAATGATTAATATCCATTTTTAAAGTTCAAAATCAATCGTATGAACACAGGAAAAAAAGGAGTAAAGACAAAAGTGTTGGCTGGATTGCTGCTGGTGCTGGTAGTAATCCAGTTCATTAAACCGGCTAAAAATATCAGTACGGTTCGCACACCTGACGATATTAATGTACTTTATCCAATCCCTGACAGCGTGAACAAAATACTGGAAAAAGCCTGTTATGACTGCCACAGCAACAATACCCGATACCCGTGGTATTCCAATTTTCAACCGGTGGCCTGGTGGCTGGACAGCCACATTAATGAGGGCAAGGAAGAACTTAATTTCTCGGAGTATGGCAAGCGCACATTGGTAAAGCGTGCAAAAAAACTGAGAAAAATTGCAGAAGAAGTAGAGGAAGGCGAAATGCCGCTGAAGAGTTATACATGGATACATAAAGATGCCAGGCTTACTGATCAGGAAAAGAAAATTGTGATAGACTGGGCAAACAACTTGTCTCAGCAAACAACTGCACAGCTACCACCAGAAAGCAAATAGGATAGTTTGCTACCCTATCTGCTTTCAGTGTGGAAACATAAAATTTAGTTGGCTGATGCCGGAGCCGCATTTGCATCCTTCTGAGCGGCAATAGCTTCATTAAAGTTCTTCCAGTTAGTATTTGGGTGCGACTGTTTATTTGATGGAGATATGACAACCACTCTAAATGTAAAGGTACCAGGCATTAAAGGCGTAGTACCATCAACCATTGAATAATAGATTTCAAAGCCGCCGGAAGAGAACCGCATATAGAACTGAGTGCCGTTTACAATATCAGGCAAGGCGCGCCATGTACCATCAGATGGATAATACAAGTACGCTTCAACAACGCCCTTGTCTGCCACCGACGCGGTAATATCTGCATCAGTAAAAGACGCATAATAGGCATTGTTAGCTGAGCTGAACGTCCACGTGGACACACTAAAAGGATTGGAGCCCAATACATTTGCGTTACCGTCTGCACCATTTGCGCCCGTTGCTCCTGTAGCTCCCTGAGGGCCCTGAGGCCCCTGAGGGCCAGTTTTAGTACAACTACTGAATACCAGGAAACTTCCTGCCAATAATACCAATGCTAACTTTTTCATGTTTTTTTAAGTGTGTTTTCCGCCCGGTCCCTGAGGCGTGTTAGTAAAAAATGGCCAGCGTGAAACCAGGCATATAACCAACGCTAATACCGAATAATCCAAATTTAGTGCCAATATACAAGCAGAAACGTTAAAACTGTTTTAACAGTGTAATTATACTGCCCCCATACAGGCAAGCTGCTTTTTATACTTTCTTGGGCTTCCTCACCACATATCTGTCGGGCATGCGGCTTTCATTGAGCGCTGTAATAATTTCCTCAAGTCTTGCCGCCTTCTTTTCCTCACTCTTTACGCCGTTTATGTAGTAGAGCAGGTACTTCTTATTGGTCTTGCCCAATGTCTCAAAATGCTTTGCAGCTTTTTTATGCTTTTTAAAAGCCTGTTTCAATATCGGGGGTGTGGTAAACGACTCAATATGATCCAGTTTCGCCCACGAGCCATCTTTTTTGGCGTCATCAATTTTCTTCATCCCTGCAGGCATCATAAGTCCTTGCTCTGTTAGTCGCTCTAATCTTTGCTTATTGAGTGCACTCCAACCGCTTTTAGCTTTTCTGGGCATAAAAACCTGCATATAGCTATCTTCATCTATAGGGTTCGATGTGCTGTCTATCCAGCCAAAGCACAGTGCCTCTTCTACGGCATCTGCATAGTCTACCCGTGGCTTGCCACTGTTCTTTTTGTAGTAAACCAGCCAGATACTATCTGCTGTAAGGTGATTTTTCTCCAGCCACTTGCGCCATGTCTTCCGGTCTTTGGCGTAGTATCTGTTTGTTTTATCTATTGCTTTTCCCATAGAGTTGAACACTAATTTAAGCAGATACCTGTTGAATAAGAAAAACGCAAAATAAAATCTATTTAAATCTCGGGTGATAGTTTTCCAGTGTCTGCCGCAGATACCCCCTGTCGAGATGGGTATATATCTCCGTTGTGGTTATGCTCTTATGCCCCAGCATCTCCTGTACTGCCCGAAGATCTGCACCACGCTCTACCAGGTGCGTAGCAAATGAATGCCGCAATGTATGCGGATGCACCTCCTGCCCTATCCCGGCTTTCTGAGCCAGGTCTTTCAGTATCAGGAATACCATTACTCTGGACAGGCCGGTGCCACGGCGGTTCAGAAACAGCGTATCCTCAGAGTCAGTTCTGATAATGGGAAGATGGCTGCGCACATGGTTTAGATACAGCTTAATGTGTTTTATGGCATTTTCTCCAATAGGCACCAGCCGCTCCTTATTGCCCTTGCCTATTACTTTTATAAATCCCACATCAAGGTACAAATTGGTAAGCCTGAGTGTGACTACCTCACTTACGCGCAAGCCACAACTGTACATGGTTTCTATTATAGCATGATTGCGGGTACCCTCGGGGGTACTGTGATCTATTGAAGCAAGAACTTTGTCAATATCCTCTATACTGAGCACATGCGGCAGGGCACGCTTTTGTTTGGGCGCATCAAGCAGTTCTGTTGGATCTTTCTTGATTACTTCTTCCAGTGTCAGGTACCTGAAAAAAGATTTGATACCGCTGAGTACTCTTGACTGTGTAGCGGCAGACAGCCCCAGGTCGAAGATAGCAGCCATCAGCGAATGTAGGTGTTCGAGCTCCACGCTCTCAACACCAACACCTTTGTAAGTATCATTAATGTGGTCGCGCAGCATAGCCACATCGTGCAGGTATGCCTCCACTGTATTATCAGACATGGACCGCTCCAGTTGCAGATACGCCTTAAACCCCTTCAGATATGCTTCCCACACGGTGATAATGTGCCAATTTGGTAATGTGCAAATGTGCAAATAAAACAGCAATTGCCGCCAAAAAAGCTTGCGAGGATTATTAGAAATTAAACGATGACAGATAGAAGCAATTAAAATCTTCGGATGTAGTATTGTATTACGCCCCTACAGGGCTGTACCGACTTTTTCTTTTGTCCGAGGGCTTCGCCCTCGGCTACTGTATTTCAGCCCGATGGGCTTTTGCCATATGTATTATTGTTGTTTTCCTATCAAAAGGTAGGAAATGCGCCTAGATAAATCCTTTGTTCAATTATTTGTTTATTTTGCGGTACAATACCAGATCAGTTTTACCGTACAAAAACAAATAGTCTACTCCAATACAGCTCATGCTTCATATTGCTATCATAAATGGCCCGAATCTGAACCTGCTGGGTACAAGGGAGCCACATATTTATGGCAACCAAAGCTTTGAACAGTATTTTTCGGCACTCAAAGCCAGGTTTCCCGGTATCGACTTGCAATATTATCAGAGCAATATAGAAGGCGAACTGATCAACTTACTGCACGTTTGCATGGGCAAGGTACAGGGTATCATTCTGAATGCCGGTGCTTATACCCATACCAGTATTGCTCTGGCAGATGCTGTTGCTGCCATTGGGATTCCTGTGGTTGAAGTACATATTTCCAACGTGCTGAGCCGCGAAGAGTTCCGCAAAACATCCTTCATTGCCTCTAAATGCGTGGGCTCCATCAGCGGACTAGGAATGGAAGGATATGCACTGGCAGTTCAGTATTTTGCAGGCAAGACAGCATAGCAGAATTCCCTTTTACTTCCTGAAACCTCTCAGAAAATCAACAATTGTCATGCGTTTTTTACCCTCCTGCTGTAGCTCTTTTACATAGAGCCATCCGTCGTTTGTGGCAAATCTGAGATAGGTAGCATGGTTAGTGTCATAAGCACCAGGAGCTGCATTGTTTGCTTCGTTGGTGTATTCTGAGCGGAATATTTTGATCATTTTATCACCCAGTTTTGTAATAGCCGCCGGGTATGGCGATAGCCCGCGAATAAAATTATGTATATCGGCAACCGGCCGCTCCCATTTTATAACAGTGTCTTCTTTAAATATTTTTGGTGCGTACTTCAAGGTGTGCTCATCTGTAATGTCCTGAGGTATTTCTTCGAGTGTACCTGCCGCCAGCCCGCGCACGGTAGTTACCAGCAATGCCGCTCCGGCAGCCATCAGTTTGTCGTGCATAGTACCTGCATCGTCATCAGGCAGAATCTCCACTTTGTCCTGCAGCAGAATATCTCCGGTATCAATCTGATGTTTGAGTTTAAATGTGGTTACGCCGGTTACCTTCTCACCGTTCATCACAGCCCGGTTTATAGGTGCCGCACCACGGTACTGCGGCAGCAATGAGCCATGCACATTTATGGTACCCATTGGGGGCATATTCCAGACCACCTCGGGCATCATTCTGAAAGCTACCACTACCTGAAGATCGGCATGGAGGCTGCGCAATTCTTCCAGAAATTCAGGCGCTTTCATCTTCTCCGGTTGCAGCACTTTGAGCCCCTTGCTCGCCGCATATTCCTTAATTGCTGATGCCTGCAGTTGCATACCACGGCCGGCTGGTTTATCGGGCGCTGTAACCACAGCGGCTATACAGGCACCGGCATCAACCAAAGCCTTTAAAGATGCCACTGCAAAATCGGGAGTTCCAAAAAAAACTATACGCAATTGTTCAAATGCCTTCATCAGGTGCAAAGCTAACTCATATAAGGCATTGGGAGAAAATCAATCAGTCTCAAATTTGCCGAGGTTATATCTCATATTTACGTTTCAGCCAATAAGCTGCGCCCAGCATTCCTAGTGCCAAGGCAACCTGAATACTTAACTGCTGAAAAGTCAACTGTTCAAATCGCAACACGGCCTTCAAAAGAGCAATCGAACCACCAAGCAGAAAAAAATACCTAAAATAGTACGCGGTTTTGTTCATTAACTAATGTATAGACTGTAGCCTTACCTGATTCTGCCTTCTTTATACATGACATTCATAGCATTTACAGCCTGCGGATAATTCGGAGTTACCTTCAGGCAGGTCTGCCATGCATTGATAGCCTCAGGGTAGCGCTGCTGTACATAAAAATTCACACCTACGTTAAACAGCAGTTCATCCAGTTTAGGGTAGCGGGGATACAATTCCCATACCTTCCTCAGGTTATAGTACGCACTATCTGGCTGTTTGAGTTTGAAATAAGCCATACCCCTGTTCACATATCCCGATACGAAAGCAGGATTGATCTCTATAGCTTTGCTAAAGTACTTGATACCCTGCCTAATGCTATGTTCACGCTGGGTAGAGTCTTTGTACAGGTCGGCCATATTTACATAAGAAGAGGCAACATCGGCATTAACCAATACGCTGTTAGGGCACACCTTTATGTCCTCAAAAAACAGGGTGTAGTCGTTTTTCCAGTATTTGTTGCGGTCTATGGTCTTGAAACTGCACAGGCCCACTATAACCAGAAGGCAACCCACCAGTGCTACCCTGCCGGTAGCGGCTGGCTGCAACCGCTCCATACCCTTGACCAAAAAGTAGGCTACCGCAATGCAGAAACCAACTGATGAGTGGTAAGCAAGGCGCTCACCCATGGTACCACCAATATTGAATATAATGTTACAGATAAGCAATATGTTGATAAAGTAAAATGCAATGGCAAAACTGAGCAGGTGACGCCTTTTCAGATAATAAAAAAACGCCCTGAACAGTGCAATATGCACACCCAGCGACAACCATACAATAGGATCAGTGACATCTTTGTATGGTATTGTATTATACGAGTAGTCGGCCGAAAGCGGGTGTGGGAACACCAGCAGTTTAAGGTAATTGAGTGTAGTAGAAATTTTAGTAGCAAGTTCCTGCGCCTCAGATGCGAGGGCATACGGGTTGTTCAGGATATCTTTAGATGAATCTTCACTCATAGGTGCCACAATCTGCAGGCGAATAACCATATATACGGCCATTACAGCAAAATACGGCAGCGAGGCTTTGAGGCTGTCGGTGATAGAGAACTTGCCAAACAGGTAAAACGAAAGCGGCAGCAGCAGAATCAACCCCACCGCGTATTCTTTTGAAAGGAATGCGAGCAGATAACACACAAGGCCGGATATGAGCCATTTTTTGTCTTTCAGTTCATAATATTTGAATGCAAAAATAAATGTGAGCCCCAGGAACAGTAACGACATGATCTCATCACGGCTTTTCACATTGGCCACAACTTCAGTATGTATAGGGTGTACAACAAACAGTATGGTGGCTATCACAGCCATTAACGGATTGTTTTTAAACACTACATACCGCAGAAAATACAGCAGTACCACCATTGATGCCATAAACCACATGACATTGAACACATGCCTGACGTGCATATTCTTATTAAACCAATCTTCCTGCTTGCCGTTTTCACCGGCATGCGATACCACGCTGTCCACCTTATTCTGCGGAATAGGGCCCAGAAACTGCTGCTCCACGGCGAAAGTCACAATTGACAAAGGCCTGTAGCGGCCACCCGAAAGCTGGTTGCTGGAATTAAACTGCTTGTAATAACTGTCAAATGCATCTTTGGTAAGAATGCTGCCTATGCCCGAAAAGCCTTCGTATACATACTCATTCTTTGCAATAACAATAGTATCATCGAGCGCATACTCATGCTGAAAAGTGTTGCAAAACAACAAAAATGCCAGTGCTGCCACTACAACAGCCTGAATCTTAAAATCGTAAACCCATGCCGGTATACCGGGATAGGGTACAAATGGAGTGTCCTCAACTACCTGTTTAGGTGCCTGCTTTACCGCGGGAGCAGGCCTCTGATTTATATTATTATTCTTTTTTGCCATTATTATAAAGTGATAGCCAAATATAATTGTTTTTATTTTTCCCCGTTACCAATGTTATCCCCAGCTCTGTTATTTTGCTTAAGCAATTGTTCGCCTGTTAATTTAACAGCTTTTTGAACTTCGGTATCGCGTGGATTCAAAGCAAGTGCCGCATTAAATTCAACCAGTGCTTTCTCATATTGCCTGCGCCTGAAGTACTTATCACCGGCATGAAAGTACATATTGGGCAGACGGGGGTCTATGGGATAAAGAATTCTAACCTTGTCGAGATCCATAACCATACTATCTAGTTCTCCCAGTTTCAGGTAACCCACGCTCCTGTTAAGGTATCCCAGCACATAGTTGTCTTGCATACCCAGTACCCTGGTAAATAAGCCTACTGCATAGCGAATATCTTTTCTCCTTTTTGCGGTATCCGGTTCGTCGTCAGAACCATTGATTATCACAGTTCCAACATTTACGTTTACCAAAAAACTATTAGGAGATACAGTGATATCCCTTGTAAATAGTGTGTGATCGTTCTTCCAGTCTCTATTGCGGGTGATGGTTTTATACCCCGACAATACAACTATCACCGCCATGCAAACCAGTGAAATTATGGTACGTTTGCCCGGTGGTGCAACTCTGGTGGCCAATTGATACAGTAGCCACGCTACGGCGATGGCGAAACCAACGGAAGAGTGAAAGATCAGGCGCTCACCCATAGTTGCGCCTATGTCGAACAGGAAGTTATTCACCATTAGCAGATTGAGCAGGAAAAAAGCGATCGCGAAACAAATAATGGCGTTCCGTTTGAAAAAATACACAATCCCAAACACAAATCCGCCATGCACCAGCAATGACAACCAAACAATAGCATTGCCAAAATCATTATACGGAATCTGGTTGTATGAATAGTCTGAAGACAACGGGTGCGGAAAAATAAGCAGTTTCAGGTAGTTGAGAGATGTGGCAATCTCTGTTGCCACCTTCTCTGTATGCGACGCAAAAGCGTAAGGATTGATCTGGATATCCGTATCAGAAAGTTCATTTCTTGGGCCAATAATCTGCCATCTGATCAGCAGATAAACCACAGCAACTGCTACATATGGAAGCGATGCAATGACAGCTTTTGAAACTGCCTCTTTACGGAACAAGCAGAAAGACAGCGGCAAAAGTACCAGCAGTGTAATCGCATATTCCTTCGACAGGAACGCCAAGAAATATGACAGTAACCCCAGGCCCAGCAACCACTTCTTTTCCCGGTGCTCCCTGTATTTAAAGGCAGCAATGAAGGTTAGCGCAATAAACAGCACCGACATGATCTCATCGCGGCTTTTTACATTGGCCACCACCTCAGTATGCAGCGGATGAACTGTAAAAAGCACAGCCGCAATAACGGCTGGCAAAGCATTGCCGCTAAAAACCACATAGCGCAGAAAATACAGTAGCACCACCACAGCCAGCATATACCAAATCACATTCAGCACATGCCTTGTATGCATCTCATGTATAAACTTCTGCTGGTAGTGTGCCTCATTTCGGGCGTCCAGCCCAAGGGTCATAACACTGTCTTTTACCCCTTTTGGAGTGGCTCCGAAGAATTGCTGTTCAACCGCAAAGGTAACTATAGACAAGGGCCTGTACCTGCCGCCCTGAAGCTGATTGGAGGAGTTAAGCTGATTATAGTAACTGAAATAGGCATCTTTACTGAGAATATCGGGGATGCCAGCAAACCCTTCATGCACAAACTCATTGCTCACAATCACCACTGTATCATCCAGCGCATATTCGTGCTGAAAAGTATTAGCATAGAAAACCAACGCGAGCAACGCCACGACAAATGCATGCAGCCTGAAGTCATGGTACCATCGGCCATTGTCCTGCAGTCCTTCGTGTGTATTCGTTGTCATACGGGGTATTAAATATTCGGGGTCGTTTCTTGCTACCCAAAAATAACAGATTCATTATTCACTGCACAACCGGGCAAATTTAACATCTACGGCAAGTACAATTCCTGATTCTGTTTCCTAAACCCATTAAACTTCCTTATCTTGTTTTCGTCTAATCAGCACAAAACGACTAAATGCCGGAATCTTCCGACCAACTGGATGACCATATCCTGGTGGCCTCGTTCAAAGACGAAAAACTGAAAGAGGCCTCCTTTACTCAACTGGTAACTAAGTACCAGGAGCGGTTGTATTGGCATATACGGCGTATGGTTGTTGAGCATGAAGACGCAAACGATATATTGCAGAATGTTTTTATAAAAGTCTGGAAGAACCTTGGGGAATTCAGAGAGGAATCGAACCTTTATACCTGGCTGTACCGAATTGGCACCAACGAGGCCCTGACATGGATGGACCAGAAAAAACGCCGTTCTTCGGTTTCGCTGGAGGACAACGAAGGGTACTTTACGGAAAAACTAGCAGGCCAGAAAGACTTTGACCACTCAAAAACAGAATGGAAACTGCAATTAGCCATACAGTCTTTGCCCGACAAGCAAAAAGCTGTTTTTAACCTTAGGTATTACGATGAAATGCCTTACGAAGAAATGGCTGGGGTGCTGGGAACATCGGTGGGCGCATTGAAGGCTTCCTACCACCATGCGGTAAAAAAGGTAGAAGCTTTCATGTTAGAAAATTAAACTTTCAGAACAAATTAGTGTCAAAACAATAATGAACCGGGAAAACGAAATATCGGCAGAATTAAAGGAAATGGGTAGCCCGCTGGCAGATATGCCACGGACTATGCCTTTCACAGTGCCAGATGGTTATTTCACCGGCTTTGGGGCAGCTCTGGCTGAGGCCCGGCGATTATTGACTGTACCTGATCCGGCTCTCAATGAAAGTAAAAGCATGCCGTTTTCGGTTCCGCCCGGTTACTTTGGGAACCTAACTAACAACATTATCAATAATACCAAGTCCAGCAGGCATAGAAATGATGATATAAAATCCATGCCATTAACTGTACCATCAGGGTATTTTGAACAATTGCCTGGCCAAATATTAAACAAGGTTAAAGTTGAAAAGAACAAAGCGCCTGTGCAACTGATTGCGCTCAGAAAGCAACCACTGTATAAAAAAGTGCAATGGGCTATTGCTGCCATGTTTGTATTGTTCATAGGCATTGGTGCCTACATCACTTTTGTTAGCGGCCACAACACAAATCCTGAACTGATGTTGGCATCTGTACCCGGTAATGAGATCAATGATTATGTGGAACACACTTACCGGATAGATATTGATAAAGTAACAGGCAATACTGATATCAACAGCCTGCAGTTGGAAAATAAAGAAATAGTACAATACCTGAATGAGACAGGCTGGGACATTGTTGAGTGATGCCTGTTTTGCATTGCTCTATAATGACGCCGCATGATAAAATTATGAAACGCTTTTTAACCACACTACTGATTGTTTTCACTACGCTTGCTGCAGCGTGGGCACAGCAGGGCCGCCCTATGGAGCGCATCCATGCTGCCAAGGTGGCCTACATCACTGACCGCATACACTTGTCCCGCCAGCAGCTGACTGCGTTTATGCCTGTGTATAACGACTATGAACAGGAAATAAAAGACGCCCGCCATTTTTTTCTGAAGAAATATAAAGATTCAGATCCCGGCGAAGTAAATGACCCTGAAGCTCGCCGTTTTATAGACGACAACCTGGACTACCAGCAAAAAGTTATAGACATTAAACGCAAATACAACGATCAGTTCCTCAAAGTAATTTCTGCACAGCAATTAGCCGAACTGACTTTAGCCGAAAGAGAATTCAAGCATATGCTCATCAAGCGGCTGGAAAAGCACCATGGACATGGGGATAGGGGGAGATTTGGCAGGTAAATAACTCTCAATTTGCACTAGCCTAAAAACTCCCTACCGCACTCTTCACATCATGGTAAAACAGAAATTTCCACGCCTCTGCCCTGCCCTGCTCTGCGTATCTGGCACGTAATTCCATGGCCTTTTTCCCGTCAAAGTCATACTTGGCCACATAGCGCATCTTTAACTGCTTGAGCTGGGGAGCTTCGTCGCCGCCGTAAAACACCTTGTCCTTGCCATCATCAATAAGGTACACCACATGCTGCGGACAGTGGCCACCTGAATGCGTGAACTTAATATAGCAATCTATCCAACCTTCTTCGCCATCCAGCCACTTTACCTGGCCTGTGGCCAGCATTGGTTCAATATCTTCGGTAATATAAGACGGGGCACCTTTTTTCAATGCAAAATCAACTTCAGGACGGTACAGGTAATAGTCGGCATTTGGGAAAGTGGTATTTACGATGCCGTTGTTGTCTTTAAATACCATACAGCCAGCATGATCTTTATGCAAGTGCGACTGCAAAACCTTGGTTACAGCAGCAGGTTCGTATCCATGCTCCCTGATGTTTTCATGAATCTGAAGTACCCCATCCTTAGTTTTAAAGCCTAGCCCGGTATCCAGTATGATCACATCCCGGTCAGTAACAACCATAAAGGGTTGCACTTCTACGAGCAATGAACCCGTTGGCCGTTCGTTAAGTATATGCTGTGTATCATCAAACGGCACAAAATGCTTGTCGTGCCCCACTGTAAACACCCCTTCCGATAATGGATAAATCTCTGCCATAAATGTTTCTAAAATCAAATGCTATGCATATCTGCCAACTACCGTATCAGCGCCTGCCGATCGGCATCCAACCTCACCAATATGAAAATAAGAATGCTGAACGACATCAGTGACGACCCTCCGTAACTCAGAAAAGGAAGCGTGATGCCTATAACCGGCATCAGCCCGATAGTCATGGATATGTTCACAGCAAAGTGGAAGAACAGGATACAGGCAACACAATATGAATAAACCCTGGTAAATACTGATCGCTGCCGCTCTGCAATAAACACTATGCGCAGAATCAATGAAATGTATAAAAGTACCAGTACAGCACTACCAATAAATCCAAACTGTTCACCGATAGCACAGAAAATGAAATCGGTATGCTGCTCAGGCACAAACTGATTTTTAGTGGAGGTTCCGTTCAAAAACCCCTTGCCCCAGAATCCACCTGACCCGATGGCTATTTTTGATTGCAGTACGTTGTACTCAGAACTGTTGATCTTTTTATCTTCACCGGCTACCATCGTTTTGTCATATTCGTCAGGCACTTCCTTGCCCAGTGTTGAATATATACGATCTATCTGGTGGCGCTGGAGCACATGCTTGAAAACAAATGGCACCGCCACCTGCGAGAACAAGACTGCAAACAAAAAAGAAACTGCCAGTATGATACGGGGGGCCATACGCCTGCGCAACGGAATCCTGATGATCCAGCCTATAAAAACAGCCAACACGGTTAAGGCTACAAAAAGCGCCTTTCGCTCTATGAGCAGCGAGGCCAGCACCAGGCCTATCAGCGAAAAACCAATTACAAGGATGGCATTGGGTAGCCCTTCCCTGTACATAACCAGGAAGAAGCAGAAGTAAACCAGTGCCAACCCTGTTTCTTTCTGCAATAGAATAAGAACCGCCGGAACCAGGGCGATAGCAGTTGCAATCATCTTATCTTTCAGTGTCTTAAAATTGGTTTCCGGCAGCGATAGGAATTTTGCAAGTGCCATAGAAGTAAATATTTTCGCCACCTCACCTGGCTGAAACCTGAAACTGCCTACTCCCAGCCACGACCGCGACCCCTTTACATCCACCCCTGCGAAAATTGTAATAACCAGCACTGCCAGTGCAATTGTGTATATGAGAAAAGCAAATGAAGAAAAGAACTTGCTGTCTGTGAGTAATATAACAAAGCCAAACAACAATGAATAACCAAACCACATTGCCTGCTTCATGTAGTTCTTGTTCATCATAAATATGGACAAATCAGTTGTGTGATGCTCAACCGAGAACACTGCCATGATGCCTACCGTAACCAGCATCACATTAAGCAACAGCACTACTCCGTCAATTCTGTAAAACAATGCCTTTCTTAACGATGTCATATTAAATGCTATATAGCCTTTCCGGCAAACTCTTTTCTAAATTTGATAACGCACTACAACTGATTTACTTTTTTAATTTCTTTAGCTGCAACTCTATCCAGCCACGGTAGAGGGCAAATTCTTCAGCACGTTTTATGCTATCTGCCTCCCATTTGCGCTCCTGCCTGGCCTGGTACACGGCAGCATCATGCAGCCTCAGCACCGAGTCAATCGTAAACACATATTTGTTGATCAGATTTGCGTTCAGCATCTTGTCTTCCATTGCCTTCCTCTTCACAGATACGCTGTCTTTCAGGTATTTCTCTATCAATAAACTGGCAATAGGGGCAGCCCACGTAGCGCCAAAGCCTGCGTTTTCGATGGCAACAGCTATGGCTATTTTTGGGTTCTCCCTCGGTGCAAACGCCACGAACATGGAGTGATTCTGCATTTTAATTACTTCACCATTCACAATCGCCTTATTCTCTGCTGTACCGGTTTTAGCACAAATTGTTACGCCATCTATCTTAGCACCGGCAGCTGTACCGCTCTCGACCACATCTTCCATTGCCTGCTGCACAATATTGAATGTACTATCAGGTATATTAAGTACCACATGTTTTTCATGGTACTTTCTGAGCAGGGTGTCATTAGGGTTTTTACCAATTGATTTCACGAAGTGCGGTGTGTAATACCAGCCTTTGTTGGCAATGATGCACATGCCATTGGCCATTTGCATAGGCGTAAGCAGTAGTTCGCCCTGCCCCATGCCTACAAAGACAACAGTACATGAATTCCAATTGAAATGATACATGGAATTGTATTTATTGGAATCCGGCACTGCTCCGCCTTTTTCAAAAGGAATGTCTATTCCGGTTGCCTTGCCGAAACTGAAGTTGTTGTAGTAATCATGCCATGTCTGCAAACCTTCCTTTACGCTGGCAAAACTCTTATAATCAACTGTCATTCTAAAAATATGACAGAAATAAGAGTTACACGAATGCGCCAGTGCCAGCCTGAAATTGGCCGCATGGCCTGCATCCTTATGCTCGCAGGCTATGGCCCGGCTACAGGCACCATAACTGCCGCGGCAACCATAGCCGTAGTTAGGCCCTATGGCACCTACATTCAACGCCACAAGGCCGGTGAACGGTTTAATGGTTGATCCGGGAGGGTACATAGCCTGTGTAGCCCTATTGAACAAGGGCCTTGTAGGTTTTTTGTACAATGCCGCATAATTCTTGGCCCTGTCGTGCCCTCTGAGCAGATTGGGGTCGTAGGTAGGGCTACTGACCATGGTAAGAATGCCACCCGTCTGCGGATCAATAGCCACCACACTGCCTATCTTGTTGGCCATAAGCTTCTCAGCATATTCCTGCAGGTCGGCATCCAGGTACAGTTCCAGTTGCTTGCCCGAAACCTCTTGACTGTCTAGTATCCCTCCCTTGTAAGGATCTCGCGGGCGATTAAACTTATCGCGCTCCAGATAATGCACACCCCTCTGGCCTCGGAGTACTTCTTCATACTGCCATTCAAGCCCGCTCAGCCCTGCATAGTCTCCCTGCCTGTAGGAAGAGTACCGGGGCCGCTTCAGCATTTCGGGCGACACCTCGCCAATGTAGCCCAGCAATATGCCTGCAATTGGTTTCTCATATGCCCTGATATTTCTTTCCACGGGTTCAAAACCAGTAAACAGGTAGCCGTTTTCCTGAAACCTTGCCGCCTGCTCCTGGCTCATCTGCTCTATGAACGGGCTTTGCCGAACGTCGATATTACGCTCCTGCACCCGCCGCATGATATTGATAAATGTTTTTTTATCTATATCGAGTGCCGCGCAAAACTGAGCCGTATCCAGATTCTTGGGAATATTCCTGGGCGTAACCATCAGGTCATAGATAACAGTGTTGGACAACAGTACTTTCCCTTTGCGGTCCAGCACGGCACCACGTGGCGGGTACACTACCTTCTTGTATATGGCAATATCATTTGCAAGTATTTTATACTTTGGCTCAAAGTTCTGGAGAAAAAAAAGGCGCAGCAATATCACAGACGCAACGCCTATAAAAATAATGCTGATTACATACTGGCGCGGGTTTGCACCTGTTGACATACTACGGAAAAATTAAAAAACGGAATTGGTTACAAACCTAGCATAAAAACACCATTCCGCTAAAACTACAGGCTGCAATAAGGCAGAAAACAGGCCACTATTTATACAGTAAAAGTGAGTAAAACGACAGAAAAAATGTTTGTTAATCTAAACCTCCCGAAGTAATTTTGCATCCCGCTATACCGGTTGTTAGTCCTGTGGTGTAACGGTAGCACAACAGTTTTTGGTACTGTTTGTTCTGGTTCGAATCCAGCCGGGACTACAAAAATGATAATAAAAGGCTTGACTGTATCAACTTTCAAGCCTTTTGTTTTTTGAATGGTACAACATAGGTACAACATTTTTGAGGCATAATGCAAACCAACCAATGTTTCGTGTACTACAAGCAAGCAGTTCTTCTGTTTTTCAGCAAATATTCAAGGGAAATTGTTGCTTGGAAAATGAAATACATGTTGCACACTTAATCTGACCAAAAAGCAGCCTTTACTGCATTTTCGGAACTTTCCTGACTACAGAGTTTTCTTGAAACCTAATCAAGTGTAATGAAACAAAGCAGCGCATCTAATGTATTTTGATTATAATATTCCATGTTTCTAACACATGTCGTTAGGTTTTTCTTCCAAAATTATACCCCTAACCAACTCTGTTCGCCCTTCAAATAATTTTCCCAAAAAATACCCCCCATGTGTGCTGAAAGCATAGGGAGTCCACCCTGACCATCCCCCATCTCCAATTGGGTGCTTAAATCCTTCCAGCGGCGGATTGTACATGGCTTCGGGATATCCGTACAAGTCGTTGTTTACATTGTAGCCATTCTGGTTCACATTAAACTCCCACGAGCGGTGCGGGCTCAATCCTCTGGTCCCTACACTGACCTGAGTGCCGCTGCCATCCAGCTCCCATGACGCTATTCCGGGTACCTTTGCAAATACATCCCTGGCCCTGTTCTGTGCAATATCTGCAGACAGGCTATCCAACAGAATCACTTCATTTTTTTTGCCTGAATAAATATTTGTGCCGTAGATTTCAGGCAATCTGGCAATACTTCCTTTGATGCTAGTAGCATTCACCTCAACCGGCGGCATTTTTATTACACTATCCCTAATTGTCTGGGAATATGTGCTATGAAATACCATTGCGCCAAATGCGCAAAGTATGGTTTTCTTCATAGTCAGTAAGTTTTCTGTTTTATAACTATATTCCGATATGCTTAAAAATGAATAACGATGTAGAAAAAAATCAGAAGCTTATATTTTTTGCTTGTGTTTTAATGAATTCATTCACACTTTCGGCAAGTTTGTAAAACGCGCTGATGGCGTTTTCACCGGCAGCAGTAACAACAGTTCCGCCACCGCTCCTGCCTCCAAGCCTTTTTTCGACCAGTGGAACCCGTGAACGTTCATTCATTTCTTCAACCATCTGCCAGGCCTGCCTGTAAGACATCTTCATCTCTTTTGCCGCACTGGTGATTGACCCTGTCTTCTTGATTCTCTCGAGCAGTTCCACCCTTCCTTTGCCCAGCAGCTTCTCCCCATCAGAATAAAGCCAGATACGAAATACTACATTAAGTTTCCCTTTTTTTGCCATTGATATGTTTTTAAAAACATACAGAAATGTACTATTATTTTTCAATTATTTATTTAATTATTCACGTGTTGTATTAAAAATCAAGACAGAAAAAATTTGGACTATAAATGGATAATAAACACTCTAAAATATAATATAGTATTAGCATCCAAAATATAGTTTTTTTTCAACCCTACGTGAGCATCCCCATTCACACTTTTGTTGCACTTCGTATTTAAATAGTCAATTCGATAAACCGCTATTATAAACTAAGGAAATTGCGTCCCCGTCGGCGCTACAGTTATTGTAAGCAGAGTTTCGTTGTTAATTGATCATTAAGTACTGCCACAAATGAGGCTACCAACATCCATATCAAAATAAACCCCATAACTATCCCTTTTCTACGTACTTTTGCAAACTTTTAGGAAGTCATTACACACTTACGACTTACCACTCACGACTTACGACTAAATGAAATACACGAACGAAATAGCCAAAAGGCGCACATTTGCAATCATTTCTCACCCTGATGCCGGTAAAACCACGCTTACCGAGAAGCTGCTGCTTTTTGGTGGCGCCATACAGGTTGCCGGGGCAGTTAAGAGCAATAAAATAAAGAAACATGCTACCAGCGACTTTATGGAAATAGAGCGCCAGAGAGGCATCTCGGTGGCTACATCTGTAATGAGCTTTGAATACAATAACATACTTATTAACCTTCTGGACACCCCGGGCCACAAAGATTTTGCTGAGGACACCTACCGAACCCTTACTGCTGTAGATAGTGTAATACTGGTTATAGACAGCGTGAACGGCGTGGAAGAGCAGACACGCAAACTGGTGGAGGTGTGCCGCATGCGCGATACGCCTATTATCGTTTTTGTAAATAAGCTCGACCGTGACGGCAAATTTCCATTTGACCTGCTGGACGAAATTGAAAAAGAACTGAAATTATCGCTGCATCCGCTCTCATGGCCTATTAATATGGGTAAGGAGTTCAAAGGAGTGTACAACCTACATGATGGCAGCCTGAACCTGTTTACCGCAAGCCAGAAGTCAACAGAAGAAAACACGGTTCCAATCAATGACCTGAGTGACAAATTGCTGGATGAAAAAGTTGGCGAGCGCGATGCGAACCAATTGCGCGAAGATGTGGAGCTGCTGCAGGGAGTGTATGGCGAACTTAACAAACAAAGATATCTGGATGGAAAAGTAGCGCCTGTGTTTTTTGGCAGTGCTGTAAATAACTTTGGCGTAAAAGAACTGCTTGATACGTTCATCAGCATAGCACCGCAGCCACAGGGCAGGGATACCGACAAGCGCCATGTAGCCCCGGAAGAAGATAAGTTTACAGGTTTTGTATTCAAGATTCATGCCAACCTCGATCCACGACACCGCGACCGTATAGCTTTCCTGAGGGTTTGTTCCGGCAGGTTTGCCCGCAATACTTATTATAAGCACACAAGGCTTTCAAAAGATGTAAGATTTTCCAACCCCTACTCTTTTATGGCCCGCGAAAAGGATGTGATAGAGGAAGCATACCCTGGAGACGTAGTCGGACTGTTTGACACCGGAACATTCAAAATTGGAGACACACTTACTGAAGGAGAACTACTTCAGTTCACGGGTATCCCAACGTTTTCACCAGAGATATTTAAAGAACTAGTGAATAAAGACCCGATGAAGACAAAACAACTGGAAAAAGGGGTAAGCCAGCTAACAGATGAAGGTGTGGCGCAGCTGTTTAC
>OMJB01000101.1 GCA_900299255.1 Sphingobacteriales bacterium | reverse complement strand
GCCGCCATTAGCACCGCCACCTGTGAAACCTGCGCCGCCACCGCCACTGTAGCCGCCGCCACCACCACCGCCGCAGAACGTACACTGCCCATAAGCTCCACCGCCACCGCCATAACCACCATCACCAATATCAGTTGGAGAGCCACCATGTACACCACCTGCACCTCCGCCCAATGGGTTAACTCCGCCTACCGCTGTTCCGCATCCTGTAAAAGGGCCATTAGCTCCACTTGTAGCCCAGCCACATCCTCCGGCACCTGCCATACCAAACAGTGTACCAGTTGCGGCTGAAGCACCATTTCCACCTGTACCGGCACCACCTGTTGCACCACCACCATTTGTTCCACTTGTTGTCAGCGATGCGTCGAATCCATTGTTAGTACCACCATTGTTGCCTGCTCCACCACCAGCGCCAGCTGCTACAAGAAGTGTATTACCAGCGGTAACATCCCATACGAACGATCCGCCGCCGCCGCCGCCTTGTCTAAACTGGGTAAAACCCTGCTGGCCAACTAATATGTTAAGCACATGGCCGGCAGTAACCGTATAATCTGCATCCATTATTGCACCTAGTCCGCCTGTAAAGCTACCAGCATTTCCACCTTGAGCACCCTTGGCATTTATGTGTATCAACGAAACTCCAACAGGCACAGTGTACGTTTGTACTGCACCAGTGTAGTTAAAAGTAGTAGTTTGGCTAAATGCGCCCGGGATAAGGAAACCAAGCAAAGAAATACTGAGCAGTAAGTAGGCTTTCTTCATATGTGCTAACTTTAAAATTCTAAAATCTCGTTGTTTTTGGGCTAATAAAACTCACTAATATAAAGCCCCAAGTATTGAGTTTTAATCAACACCTGAACACAGCTTTTCTAATATCTGCGACTAAGTTAAAATAATTTTCGCTTAAAAGTAATTTTTCCTCCCTTTTTTACACTCACATGCGGACATTTCGCATATCACTTTTTTTTTTACAATGCACACATTAGTAGCATAAAAAAAGAATCACATATAAATAACACACAAAACAAGCTACTGAAGCAACAAGCAAATGGTCTGTAATAATAGTTTTCGGGTTAGATGGCCCATTCAAATTCAAAAAAATATCAACACTAAACAACTTGCTTTGCAATTTCAGTATAGATAAAAAATCAGAACAAATTTGCTTACCCCCCCCTAGTTTTCCAAATTTTTATTTCTACTTTTAAGGCAAAATTACGCACATGAAAAAAATTAACTTCGTAGCAGTATTGATGGCTTTTGCTTTTGTATTGTTTGCCATGGATTCTGCTATTGCACAAAAACCATCAAAGGAAAAATCAAAAGGATATGCCTACATCTATCAGTTTGAAGAAGGCAGGACTTTAAATTCCAACGATATTAAATTTTTAAATTCAATAACTAATAACACTGGCGATAAAGAAGCTGTAATTAACAATAAAACCTTCAAAGCTGGCCAGCATTTAAATAATCTGGAAGCAGCCCAGATCAATAAAGCAAAAAGCAATTTCAGAAAGGCACATAAACTGGAAAAAGCACCAGACGATAAACAAACCGGAAAAGGTGCAACTCAGGATCTGTGCTGGTGGTATGTTTACTGCAACGGCATGGGTACTTGTTTCTATGTTTGGTACTGTGATTAATCAACTTATATTTTTTTTGAAGAGGCTGCATGTTTCCCATGCAGCCTCTTTCTATTTTAAAATTAGCCTACCAAATCATTACTCATCGTTTCCTGTCTTTCTTTTCACAAAACCTATGCTATAATTTTAATGAATTCTTCATTCCTGATAGACACGCCAATAAAGAAAAGATGGCCCTTATTTTGTGTATTGATCATTTTTGCGATCATTAAATTGCCTCACCTCCATTACGCATTTTACTGGGATGAATGCTACCCTTATGCTGCGGCAATCAAAGATTTGCACCAGCACAGCACAAGTTTACTACCTGGGTTATTGACCCCGAACTATCAAAAGGCCACCCATTGTTTTTTCATGCACTTGCGTCATTATGGATGTACGTTTTCGGCGGCTCAAACTGGTCGCTACATGCATTCGCACTTGTAATTTCTCTGGTTTGCCTGACGGCGGTGTACGAGATTACGCTCCGAATATTCAACCAAAGAGTTGCCCTCATGAGTTTAATACTTGTTACAATACAAACTATATTTATTGTACAGTCATCATTTTTATTACCTGAAGTATTGATCACTTTACTTGCTTTATTGTGCTTCCATTACTATACCGTAAACCAGTTTCTGCTAACAAGCATTTTACTTACAATGCTATTTTATTCAAAGGAAAGTGGCATGATAGCAGGTGCGGTTTTAGGTGCTCATGCATTCATTTCATTATTTAACAAAACAGGCCTCTTAAGAATTCGCATTTCCCGCATCCTGTCAACAATTGTTCCGTTTATAGCTATTGCTGTATTTTTTGTTTTGCAAAAACAGCTTCGGGGTTGGACCCTATACCCGGAGCATACCAACATGATTGTTACACAATGGGTACTCTATTTCTACGACTTCAAAACCAAGTGTATGGATACAGCATTTGTGATGGATCAGCGGCACTATTACTTTGTAATAATGTTGATTGTTTCTGCAATTGCTGCTATAAAAAACAAGAACTACAAGTACCTTTTCATTTTCATACAGGCTATTTTCACTTTCTATGCTGTTGACGATATGCGTTCGGGAAGAATGCTGCCGAGCATACCTTTCTCTATCGTGTTTATATGCTCGGTAATTTTTATGATGTACTCTCTTGTACAACTTAAAATAATAGAAGATAAACGACAGATTCAATTCATCACTTTGACGATATCCTTCATCTTTGTTTTTTTCTGCTTTTCAGCAATGAATTTCTTCACACCCAGGTACATGATCATTGCCATAGTACCACTCCTTATTTTTTGTGCTGTACTTACTGAAAAGATGATCCGGCTGTCTTACTTTTTTCTATATTACCCGTCGCTTGCTTTGATAGTGCTCATTGGCATCTACACATACAATACAAGTGCAGGTTGGGGAGATGTGCAACCGGGCGCTTTCGATGCTGTAGAGGTACAGCAAAAAATGGTAGATTATTTTGAACAAAATAACCTCTACGATAAAACGATTGGTTGTGGTTCATTTCTGGGAGGCAGGCATTTACTGCTATCTGCTACTGGTTTTTTACACAACAACAAGCCATTTAAAAATACTACATGGGGAATAGACAGCCAAACCGATTATGCTGTGTTCGATAACATAGAGCCAGACGACCGCTACAAAATAGTAGCAAATAGCCCGTCGTTTCGCCATGTGTATAGATACGAAAAGAACGGAATATGGACCGAGATATTTCAGGCAGTCAGCAAATAAAAATCACTTAGTATAAAACAAACTTCCCTGCCCCGTCTTTCCTGAGTATTTCCTTTCATGTTCCAATAGCCATTTTTTGCGTTGCAAACCACCTCCGTACCCTACAAGGCTGCCATTATCCCCTATCACTCTATGGCAGGGGACAATTATAGCAATTCCATTTTCTCCGTTTGCGCCTGCTACCGCCCTGATTGCTTTTTCATTGCCCAGAACTACAGACTGTTGTTTATAAGACCTTGTCTCGCCATAAGGAATCTGTATCAACCCATTCCATACACTTTTCTGAAATGGGGTACCAAATAAACAGAGCGGCACATCAAACTCTTTTCGTTCACCGCTGAAATATTCCCCCATCTGCTTTTCTGCTGTTTGAAAATGCACATGTTCCCCTTCCGAAAACTTATCACATGCTAGCCTTTCAATACGAGCCATTATTGAATCGATGCTCTTTCTATACTGAAAATCAAACAAACATACGCCTTCATCAGTGGCTCCAATGCACATTTTACCCAGAGGTGTATCAATATGTTTAAAGAAAATCACAGCACATGCCTTTTGTTCACGCCCAGCACAACAAACAACCAACCCATTATAAACAACAAACCTCCAATAGGTGTTAGAATTCCTGCGGGGCCAATACTACCGCCGCTCATACTCAGTAATGATATCGCATACAATGACCCACTGAATAAAACTATCCCGGCAATAAACAAGCTACCAGCAATCTTCATTTGCTTAACAGGGAAAGATGCATACAGCAAACCGCATACCAACAGTGCTATGCCATGGTAAAACTGATACCTGACTCCTGTCTCAAAAACCTGCAACATCTCTGTCGTAAGCCTTACTTTAAGCGCATGCGCTCCAAATGCACCTAGCATTACCGCTGACGCAGCAAAAAGTGCCCCAGCAGTCAACAATCGTTTATTCATAACAAGATTAATTTTGCAATTCCATCAACAGTAACTTCCTCGCCCGCTAAAGTAAAATGTGCCTGTTCGTAATAGTATCGGCGCCTATCCAGCAATTCATTCAGGTACACTTCTATATCACTCTTGCCACTAACTAAGGGCCTTGAAGTTGAGTCTTCAAATAACCGCTGCATCAGTACCGGTGTCGCAACCTGAATATAAACAACAACTCCAGCGGCTTTCATCAATGCAATATTATCAAAGTAACAGGGGGTACCCCCTCCACAAGCTATTACAGCAGGCATGGTATTTTCGCTGATCAGCTGATGCAACCACTTGTGCTCCCTTTCCCTGAATCCTGCTTCGCCATACATTGCAAATAACGCCGGAACAGTTGCTTTTTCATTTTCTGTCACAAAAGCATCCAGGTCTGTAAACTTCCAGCCTAATTTCTCAGACAGTCGCTTTCCCCAGTAGGTCTTTCCCGCAGCAGGCATACCGATAAGAAAAATCATTTGACGGCCCATAATTGATTTAAATAATTACGTGGTTCAGGGCTGTCTATTAATAAACTTCCATATCATCAGCATTCCCATAGAAACCGCCATTTCCTTATTTCTTACCCTGTCATACGGGAACCAGAATTTCTTCGCTACTGCATGTTCCTTATCTGCCACTGCCATCCAAACTGTGCCTATTTCCAGCCGGTCGCTTTCGCCACCCTCACTCATAATACCCGTTACTGCATACGAATAGTCTACATCCAATACATGTATTGCTGCTTTAGCCATTTCAGTAACTGTTTCCTCACTCACCGCACCATATTGTTCAATGGTTTCTTTTTTAACACCTAGTATCTTCTCCTTTATCTCATTGCTGTAGCAAACAATACTGCCCTTAAAATACTCCGATGAACCTTTTACTTGAGTAATATGGTGCGCCACGTAACCACCGGTACAGCTCTCCGCAAAACCCAGCGTGGCATTGCTCGCAGTAAACCATCTGCCTAAAATCTGCTCCAGGGGTATATCTTCGGTGGCAATAACCACATTGGCCAAACGAGCCGCAAATTCCCGCTGATAATGCTCCAGATCTTTTACCAGTGTGGACTCGTCTCCCCCCCTCCCGGTAAGCCTTAACCGCACCACACCTGCACCCGGCAAATAGGCCAACCTTATGTGCGCCGGCAGTCCGGCTTCAATATCACTGATTCGCTCCGCTATAAAACTCTCTCCTTCTCCTGCTGTAATCACCGACCTGTGTACAATATATTCACCTGCAAACCGCTGCTTCAGCCTGGGAAGCACCTCAACCTGCATGATATGCATCATTTCAAACGGCACCCCGGGCAGGGAAACAATAACTTTTCCATCCCTTTCAAACCACATCCCCGGCGCGGTACCCATTTTATTAAACAACACAGTGCAAACATCAGGAACTTCGGCCTGCTTCATGTTTCTTTCAAGAAATGGCCTGTTTCGCCTGGAGAAAAGCTCCTTCAGATGAGCCAATACCGCCTCATTCACCACAAGCTTGCCTCCGAAATATTCATTCAGCAATGGCTTGGTTATATCATCCGCTGTCGGGCCGAGCCCCCCCGTTATAATAACAATCTCAGCATTGCTGAGTTCACCGTCAAGTGCAGTTATAATTGCGTCCTTTTCATCACCTACAGCTACTCTCCTCAGCACATCTATGCCCAGTTCGTTCAATCGCTGCGCTATCCATCCCGAGTTAGTATCAGTTACCTGCCCTATCAGCAATTCATCACCAATAGTAATGATTGCTGCTGCCGTATTGCTCATTGTTCCTTATTAAAAAATGGTGACAACCGGCTGTATAATTCGTCCGGCATATTTGTTTTAGTCTTCTCTTTCGGCTCGTAAAACACCAATGTTGTTACACCCTTGTTCAGCAGTTGGCCAGCTTCATTGTACAGTTCTGAGTGAAACTGAATTTTCGGGCTGTCAGGCAGTTCTTTCAAAATAGT
Organism: Sphingobacteriales bacterium; assembly: GCA_900299255.1. Taxonomy (GTDB): domain Bacteria; phylum Bacteroidota; class Bacteroidia; order Chitinophagales; family Chitinophagaceae; genus Nemorincola. Next base: position 15,514 of record OMJB01000101.1, on the reverse strand, counting down.
TTTCACGGTAACCAGATCATCATAAAGTGCAGGCCGGTAATAATGACTGTGCAGTTCCACCACCGGCATCATAATACCCATCTCTTCCAGCTCCCTGTAGGTAAACCCTAACTGCCTGATTGCCTCTGCCCTGCCTACTTCATAATACAATGCGTAGTTGCCGTAGTACAAATATCCCATTTGATCGGTCTCTCCGTATCTTACTCTTATTTGCGTTGTTGCTGTAAACATAGAAATCGTTAACCCTAAATCCCTAAAGGGACTTTCTCTTGTTATGTAAATACTATAAAATCAACCTTATGCCAATCAATTTCCATTTCAAATAGTGGCAGCGTCAATTTACAAAACTATCTTTCACTAGCCCTTAGGTTTTACACGCTCCGCTTCTTTTATACCATATACACTCGTTGCCTGTGTAAGGCAGGTTACTGTAAGATCATTGATACAAACGTGAGGTGGTAGATTAGCCACATACCATGCTATATCTGCAATATCTTCTCCCTTCAGCGGATTAATATCTACATATACATTTTTCGCCCGTTCTGCATCTCCTTTAAACCGCACTAGTGAAAACTCTGTCTCCGCCATGCCCGGGTTGATTGCAGTCACCTTAATGCCATACGGCAGCAGATCAATGCGCATCGCCTGATTCAATGCTTCTACTCCGTATTTGGTAGCACAGTAAACATTGCCATTCTTGTACACCATCTTTCCGGCTGTAGAACCGATATTGATTATGTGCCCACTTGCCTGCACCCGCATCATAGGGGCTATCTGCCTCGTCACATACAGCAACCCCTTCAGATTGGTATCTATCATGGTTTCCCAGTCATCAATATCCCCTTCGTCAATAGTAGCCATACCCGATGCCAGTCCGGCATTATTCACAAGTATATCTATCTTTTCAACCTGGCTCTTAAGCTCACTTATAGCATCCTCCACCTGCTTTCGATTACGCACATCAAACTGTAGTGTGATTACTTTTGTACCATACCTGTTCTCAATATCCTGCTTCACCTCAGCCAGGCGCTCTGCCCTTCTCCCGGTGATACAAACAGTATAACCTTCTTTTGCAAACCGATATGCTATTGCTTTACCAAAACCGGAAGTAGCACCGGTAACTAAAATAGTCTTGCTCATCTTGTTTCTTTATACAGTGTAAAGATAAGATGCTTTGTTCAGGGAAGTAATTCAGAATTGAAAAAAACGCAGGTTTCACCCCGCGGTGGCTTTGCATTGCTGCAGGTATTCCGTCCAGTCTCTGAGCTGCTCATTTTTCAGCACCCTAGGAAATTTGCTCATTGCTCCCATTTTTCCTTTAGAGCGCAGATAATCAATAAACACATTGCCTGGTAGTATCTCTACAAACAACTCCTGAAGAGCAGATGTGCGCTCTACTTCATAATCATCATTGAGCTGGCAAAGCGTTTCGTCCAGCAGTTGTTTTAGCTGGCCTGCATCTACATGCTCGTTATCGCAGCCTATATACCATTTATGAGCAAAGAAATCTCCATGTTTCTGCCCTGCAACGGCAAATTCACGGATGGTGATGTTCATTTTTTTGGAGACAACATCAATTGCTTTATTCATATTGTCAACCGACATGTGCTCACCACAAAGGCTAAGGAACTGTTTTGTACGCCCCACTATAGCAATCTCGTGCTCTTTGGCATTGGTGAATCTGATCACATCCCCTATTATATACCGCCACGCCCCGGAGCACGTACTCAGCACCACGGCATATTCCACACCTTCCTGCACATCCTGCACCATCAGCGTTTGTGGATTGGGTTTAAAATTCCCCTCTTCATCAAAATTATCACTGGTAAACGGTATGAACTCATAGAATATCCAGGCGTTCAGCACCAGTTTAATTCCGCCTCTTGGCCTTGCCTGAAAACCAAATGACCCCTCAGATGCCATGTAAGTTTCGATAAAGGTGATAGGTTTACCCATCAGCTTTTTAAAACTCTCCCTGTACGGCTCTATAGAAACACCACCGTGAATATATACATTCAGGTTAGGCCATATTTCGTGTATATTTTTAACCTTGTGGTACATAATCACCCGCTCCATTACAATCTGCACCCAGGCCGGCACACCACAAACAGTCCCCACATCCCACTGGGTAGCTTTACGGACAATCAAATCTATTCTATCTTCCCACTTGGGCCTTTTTGATATCTTTTGGCCGGGCTTGTATAAAAGTGTCGACATCCACCGCGGCATATTCATCGCGCTTATACCACTCATATCACCTTCATAGTAATCCCCTTTTTCAAACAGCGATGTGGTGCCGCCAAGCATCAGTATTCCTTTCTCAAAAGTTACAGGCTTTATCCGGAAGTTGGCCATACTGTAAAGCTGCTTGAAACCAACCTTTTTAAGGGAACGGATCATATCCTGCGTTACCGGTATGTGCTTACTGGCAGACTCAGAAGTACCCGAACTGAGTGCAAAATATTTCACCTTGCCCGGCCATGTCACATTCTCTTCTCCTTCCTGACACCTGTACCACCACTGACTGTGCATCTCATTATAGCTCGAAACCGGCACCCGCTCTCTGAACACTTTAATAAAATCAACCTCCTTGCTTAAAATATCTCCAAATCCGTAATGCTTACCAAAAGATGTATACTGCCCTCTTTCCAGCAGATGCCGGAGCGTATGCCTTTGATAAGTTTGCGGGCTAGCTACAGGAAGTTTGAACTGTTTCCTTAGTTTAAGTGAACGAGCTATCAGATTACCTAATATGGCCATTTGTACCCGATGCTTAGTTTTAAAGTGAACAGCAAATTTACATTTTACTTTTAAATACCGTAATAGGTATATTATTTACAAGAGTTCAATACAATATACATAATCAAAGAACATGTTAATATACTATCACTTTAGCCCTGTCTGTTGTTGCTCCGTTACTAACTTCACATATATAAAATCCTGGCGACAGCCCTTCTATTCCAACCAATAAGTTACCTCCCCCATCAAATAAACCTTTGGTTATCAATTCAGTCCGCCCATCAGCACTTAGCATTTTCACCGTCACTTCCGTATTAACCAGTTCACTGTTGTTTGTACTCAGCGACACCATTCCATGTGCCGGGTTCGGATACAAATGCAGCAGATTCTTTTCTACAGCCCTTACACCAAGCGCAGGAGGAAAATCCGCCTTTCTTGTTTTCCACATCCCTCTTCCAAAAGTTGCAGCCCACAAATCACCCGTTGTATAATTAATGTTCAGATCAGTCACATGCACTGTTGGCAGGTGCGTGTTAAACAGAGCCCAGTCAGTCATTGTCGTATCTTTATAAAACACTGCCGCATCTGTACCAACGTATAAAGTATGTGTTGCTGAATCAATCAACACACAGTTTACCGGTAGGTCGGGTAATGTACCGCTCTCGTTGTTCCATATGCCGGTTGCCAGATTATAGCCCCAAACTTTATCAGGCCCATATCCGCTCACAGTCACATGTATGATATTTTCATCACGTGGGTCAATCGCAAGGTCCGAAATAAAATTATTGAACGGTACATGAATAGTATCCCAGTACAGCCCGAAACAGTTGGTGTAATGAAGCACGGACTTCCAGATATTATAATCCGGATGCACTGCATACAGATAGTTGCCATTGCTGTGCGCCACCTGCAGTATCTCTATATTCGAGTTGCTGTCAAAAACAGGTGACATAGCCCTCCAGGAGATTCCATTATCGTGTGTTATGAACACATTTTTATAACCCAGAAAAATCGTTGCAGTATCAATGGGATGCATAACATATGGCGTTACCCATGCGCCTGAGCTGTGCAGGGTATCGGTAATGCTGTGATAATGCGCCCCGGCATCCCTGGTCATATCAATTGCCCCATTTTGGAAGGAGCAGTAAAATATATTATTTGGATCTCCGAAATTGACAAGTGGCTGCATGCCATCACCGCCTGTAAGGTCTGTTGATGTGCCTGCATTCACCATTTTGGTACCGTTGTCCTGCGCGCCGCCTATACAGAATGTAGCTCCGTTGGCAACGGCGTTTCTGTAAAACTCCGTAACACATATGCCACTTGACAAATCAGTCCACGGTGCAGTCAGTGGCCCGTAGTTCTTGTAAACACCACCGTCACAGGTTTCAAACAGGCCGCCGGTTAACGGATTGTATCCCAGAAAATGTTTGTCGGCATGAACTGTAGATATACCCGTCAGGCCTCCCCACCAGGTGTTTACGATCTGCCAGGATGTCCCACCGTCATTTGAATAATAGGTATTTACCCCACCCACAGTAACCTCGTTTACATTTGCCGGATTTATGGCAATACACAGGTCATACCACCCTTGCCCACCGCAGCCAGTTGTAGGCAGGCCTAGATCCCAATTCAGCAAATTGTTGGTACAACTGGTGTCATCTGTAAATAGGGCACTGAAAGTCAGGCCGCTGTTACCGGAGCTGTAAATACCCTGCAGTCCAGACGACGGATTAGAGGCAATAGCTTTCACCGTCGCCGGGCTCGAAGGGCAAACTGCCAGATTGATTCGCTGCGCATCGGCAAAAGATGTCACTGTTGTCCAGGTGTTGCCAGCATCTGTCGACCTCACAATCTGTGCAGATGTTGAAGTATAGATGGAACCATAGATTACATTGGTATCATTGGGTTTATACAATATTTGTTTAAAATCACCAGCTGGTATATTCACCCAGGTTGCGCCACCGTCGTGACTTTTGTAAATACCGTTATTAGTACCCAGTATCAGTGTGTTCGTATCCAGCGGATTAATCAGCAGCGATCGTGCATTGTGGTAGGCAGTGGGCATCCAGCTGAGGCCGGTTATACTCCATGTAAGGCCGCCATTGTAAGATTTTATTACGCCTGAACTGTATGCATCTCCAGCATCACCATCGCCGGTGGCCACATAAACAGTATTCCTGTTCCTTGGATTAATCTTGATATCCGCCACTCCAAGTGTAGGCAGAAAATCATACAAAGATGTCCATGAAGCGCCACCGTTGGTTGTCTTCCAGGTACTGCCTGCCGCACTCCCCACATAAAATGTATTAGAATCCACCGGATCAAACGCAACCACATTGAGCCTGCCTATGCCGGCATATCCGCCACCCGACAAATGCGGCCCTTGAAATACCCAGTTAGACGTGAGGCTTGTTGTGCGTGCACCCTGATGGTGCAGGCCCGTATACTTCAGCCATGCCTCGGTTGTTCGAACGGGAGGCACCATATAACCGTCTTTATCCAGATGCTGCTGCCAGTACCACTCCCATTTCTGAAACAAGTGATCCTTGCCTTCACGCTCCTCGCCTCCTTTTACATTCAATGGCTGATCTTCTTCAGTTTCGTGCTGATACCTGGCACGGGCGTCAGCAAACTTTAATGGCCCGGCAACACCTTTGGGCATCCATGGCTGAGACTGAACCCTGATACAGGCACACAATGCCAAAATCACTGATATTTTGAGCTTCATAAAAAGATTTAAAAGGTATTATTCCCGTTATGGCAGCGCAATATCGCGCTTTTGCACCATTTTCATCACAGGCACAGGAAACCAGCTTCCATCATGCATTCTATAAACAACCAAATTTCCTTTCTTTTTTTGCAATATTTCTGGCACTGTACTCCCGCTGCCATGTTTAGGAGTCAGAATAACAGTATCTCCATTTTTTACACCGGCAAGCCCAGCCCGCTCCTGGCTGTATTCAAACCCCGCTCTCAGCATCTGGCCATGAACTGCTTTGTGGGCTTTGGCAGCTATGCACTGCTGCCATTTGTCACCTTCCTTCCAGTAGAAACCGTCGGTTGGCTGTGCATTGTCTTGCCAAATCAAAATAAAATGAAGGTCGGTTTTGGGCACTCCGCCCTGCTTCCCCGGAAGCATCCGCTGAGAAAAAGCTTCAACCAGCTTAAAAACGGCTTTATTTTTCTTAGCACCTTCCTTAGCCCATGCGCCACCGTTCAAAACAATGCTGATAACGAGTAAAATGACACCTCCGCGCATATATGTAAAAATACTCAAAAAATACGATTTGCTTCTCAGCCTATCCACCAGAACCCCGTCAAAGCAGCCCGAATCGGACAATTTCTAATTCAAAATAGAACGGGAGCTTCAGCAGATGCCGTCCCAATATGAACCAAATTTTGGCAAAATGGGACACAACTATTCTAAGCTGGTTTTACAAGCAGTTTGTATTCAATGCCTTAATAAAATGGAATACTCTTTGCAACGCCTTTGGCATGAGAAAACCAACTTTCAATTTCAAAAAGAGGATACTGCGTGCCGCTTACACGCTTTTGTCGCTCGCCGTATTGCTACCCGCGGCTGCTGAAGCAAAGCCGGTAGTCACAATTTCGGGATGCCCGAACTTTAAGACATTCACTCAGGGAGCATGGGGCGCCAACCCTTCTGGCACCAACCCTGCATCCTTTCTGAGTGCCAATTTCGCAACGGCCTTCCCATCGGGGCTTACGCTGGGATGCACCAACAAAATTGTTTTGACAAGTGCCACTGCGGTACACAATTTCCTGCCACAGGGATCAACTGCCCGTGCTTTGAACCCCGGCACTCTTACAAATCCCTCATCCAGCGCATACAACAACGTCCTTGCAGGACAACTGGCTGCGGCAATAATCAACGTCACCTTCGGCAGTGCGTTCAGTTCATTTGCACCGGCATCAGCCAATCTAAAAGACCTCGTTATATCCTCCGGCCCCTTTTTCAATAAAAACGTATCTCAGGTAATAAATTTTGCCAACCAAATAATTGGCGGCTGTTCTTCAGCTTATTCAGCTACAGACCTCAACACTGCACTGACTGCCATCAATTCATCATACGATAATGGCACCATGGCCGGCAACTACCTGGCTTGTCCGATTCAGGTAACATCAACAAAAAACAATGTAACCTGTAACCATGGCAATAACGGCTCAATTTGCATCACTTCAGTATCTTTCAACACCCACGGCTTTACCATTTCCAACACCAATAAAAATTTCCTGCTTCGTATTATTCAGGAGTTCCTGTCTAACAGCCTCAAACATTCTGAATGTAAAAATATACTGCTGGATTTTAAATATACATCTGATGGGCTTCAGGCTATTATTAAGGACGATGGCAAGGGGTTTGACCTCAACAATTCGCTGCGTAAGCCCAAAGAAGGCATAGGCCTCCTCAACATGAAAAAGCGTGCCGAACTGATCGGTGCAAGTTTCTCTCTGAGCAGTATAGTGGGTGATGGCACCACTTTACGTATATTTATCCCTCAAAGCAAATTAAATGTATAATTCGTATGAACTTTAATGTTGTACTTGTTGATGACCATATACTTATTGCCAAGGCAATAGGGGCAATTATTGACAGTTTCCCAAAATACAACGTTCTCTACGAAGTGGAACACGGGCAAGCACTGATTGAAAAATTTAAAATTGCCAAGAATATCCCGGATATTGTCCTGCTCGACATTTCAATGCCTGTAATGGATGGCTACGAAACGGCAAAATGGATTAAAGCAAACCACCCTTCTGTTCTGATACTTGTACTGTCTATGCAGGATGACGACCTGTCACTCATCAAAATGATCAGGTCAGGTGCCAAAGGATACCTGCTCAAAAATATCCATCCCGAAGAGTTGGAACATGCCCTCAATGAACTGACGTCAAAAGGCTATTACTATCCTGGCTGGGCATCCAGTAAAGTATTTTCAAATCTTGCTGAGGATAAGCCTGCAGCAAAAGACTCCATTCAGATCGGCGACCTGTCGGAAAGGGAACAGGCATTTCTTAAATTATGTTGTACCGAACTGACTTATAAAGAAATTGCTGAAAAAATGGATTGCAGTGCCCGCACAGTTGAGGGATACAGGGATAACCTCTTCGCCAAACTGGACCTCAAAACCAGAGTAGGCCTAGTTATGTATGCTATGAAACATGGAAAATATTCTATGTAGCAAAATTCAAAAACAAATTATTTCCGTACAAACAGCGAGAACCGCCTAAACTTTTCATTGCCTGATCTGGGAATAAACCCATTATCCATTCTGATTTTAATCAGTTTTAATTGCCCGTTGCAATTATTGTCTTATTTGACATTATTTTTGCACTATGCCTGATATTTCCAATTTCGACCCGAATTCTGTCGGCCTTAAGTCAAATAACATTTTCGGATTACCTTTTACTGAAGAAGAAGCTCAGCTGGTTTTATTGCCAGTGCCATGGGAAGTTACTGTATCCTACCGGCCAGGAGCTGCCCGAGGGCCTGAAAAAATCTTCCATGCAGCCATGCAGGTAGATCTTTACGACCCGGATGTTGTTGATGGCTGGAAGAAGGGTTTCTACATGCTTCCTATCGACAAGAATATCAGAACCAAAAGTGACTACCTGAGGCAATGTGCCGAGCTACTGATTACAAACATATCTGAGGGTGGTAATGTGAGCGGCAATTCACACCTCACTGAAAAGCTGAAGGAGATCAATGACGGGGGCAAAATGCTGCTTGACTGGGTATATGAAATGACACGCAATCTGCTTAAAGAAGGCAAAAAGGTAGGCCTGGTGGGCGGCGACCACAGCACGCCACTGGGTTTTATAAAAGCGCTTGGAGAAATACATAACGATTTTGCCATTCTGCAGATTGATGCTCATGCCGACCTGAGAGTAGCATATGAAGACTTCACCTATTCGCATGCATCCATTATGTATAATGTACTAGAGCTGGTGCCGCAGGTTACCAAACTGGTTCAGGTAGGTATTAGAGATTACTGCGACAGCGAGCTCGACATAATTAATCAGAGCAAAGGCCGTATTCATACATTCTTTGACCGTGACATTAAGGCTCAGCAATATGAGGGCGCTACATGGAAGGAAATTTGCTCTCAGATAGTAGCCGCTCTGCCGCAAAAAATATACATCAGCTTTGATATTGATGGCCTGGATCCCAAACTCTGCCCAAATACAGGAACACCTGTGCCAGGTGGATTTGAAGCGGAACAGATCTTTTATTTGTTCCGCATGATACTTGGATCAGGTAAACAGATTATTGGTTTTGACTTGAATGAAGTATCCAGCGGCGACCACATAGGAGAAGGTATTGACGCAATTACAGGTGCCAGAGTTTTATTCAAACTTTGCAATCTGATGGTAGCAGAATAATGGATACTGTTTATTCATCCGGAATCCACATTCAGCCATGTACGGCCTGGTGCCGCCTCACTGCCTTTACTTCAGCAATTCCCTGGAACAGGTATACCTTTCCTGATCCAAGGTTTTTGCATTTAGTGCGGGTTCTTAATTTTTCCAGCTTCTGGTATACCTCTCCGTCTTCCGTCTGAAAATACTGATTCCGCCCAAGGTCATCGATCAGTTTAAAACCAGGCTTATGCTCATCATATCTGTACAGTGCCTTGTACAAATGTGCATCTGTACAGGTGCTGGCCGCCGGATTATGCAAATAAGAAAATAAAGCTTTTTCAACATCAGGAGGAAAAAACCTCTTTCCCATAAACGGTATCAGCATATGCCTGAACTGGGTTTTCCATTCTTTGCCATGCGGCTGCGCCCTGTGTTCAAAATGTATGAAAGTAAGCAAATGGGCAAGCTCGTGCAGCAGGGTTATAAGAAAACTATAAGGATTAAGATTCGCGTTAACTGAAAGCCTGTGGTATGGAGCTTCCGGCACCGGATGGCGGTAGTCCCCAAGCACACTTTTCCGCTCATGCGTCAGCGTCAGGTGAATGGTGTGGCTTTTAAAATAAGGCTCCACCAGTTCATATGCTCCATGAGGCAAAAAATGTTCTAAAAATGCGACTGATTTCTCTTGCTTTTTCATATCAATTCTGTACTCTAACCAGTTTTGACAATAATGTAGTTTCAATAACGGTATACAATGCGTAGATACCACACAGCACAAACACAGTTGGCTTATGGATATGATCCTTATTCAGCAGCACATAAGTCAAAACGCCCAACATACAAACCATAAGTTTTAAAAAAGATGACCCCATAACCCCTCTTACAAAGGCTTGTGGCCTTTTTTCAAGATTACTTCTTACCATCAGATACGCAAACAGTGTCAATAAAGCCATTATAGTATTACCAATAGCAAGTGTTATGAAATTGAAAGCCGGCTCACTACTACTCAGCATATAGAATCCTGCTGTCAGTAAAACATAAACCGTCAATAAAATAATTAAAAAGTACTTCTTCATCATTTTTACTTACTAACGTCCTTAACCAGTTTCCAAAGCAAAAAAACCAACGCTGCAACAGGCAACAGAATTACAAACAATGGCAAATTCCAATTCAATAAACCATCTGTTTTATGACCTGCCCATACAGCAAGCAGCAGCAACAGCATCCATTCGGTCGCCATCCCAGCATACCGTAATACCCCCGACGATTTTTTTTCTTCACCCATACTTACCATATTCACATTACCGATTCAATACTACTGCACTCTATCACAATACAACGAAATTATCTTCCCGAAATTATAGGAAGGGCAGGCAAAATAGCAAAACTGTTTTGTTAATTTATCATTATTGCCCAACAGAAAAATTTCTTTTTTTGCCTATATTTGAAGATTCAGGCAATTGCCGCAAATTTGGCTCTATAAAGTAATATTTAAGGCCTTTTTTACGTTCTATATCAAGAGAAAAAGGAAGAAATTGAAGTTCAGATTAGTATTATTTTTTATATTAGGGTTTTTTATTTTCAATAACCTCACTTACACCCACGCCATTCCTAAGGGCGTGGATTATGATGAGGATGAACTAGCTGACACAACACGTAAAAATAATCCTGACAGTACCCGTAAGTCAAGGCTCCACATTGCTGACAGCATACAGGATGCAAGAGAACGGTTGGCAGACAGCGTTAAGTACTCCAGGAAAAAGAAAGCAGACAGCATACAGGCAAAGAGAAAACATACTGCCGACAGTACCGCCGCAATTCGCAAATACCACGACAGAAAAAAATACAAAGACAGTGTAACAAAGGCACGAAGCCTGAAAACTAATTCCATCAAAAAGTCGAGGCAGGCTCAGATGGACTCTCTGAAAAGCAAACGTAAGACTGTTACAGACAGTATGACATCAGTCAGAAAAACGAAGACCGATAGTATCACTACTATCCAGAAAAGGAGAACTGACAGCCTGGACAGAGTTAAAAAATATAAATCAAGTAAGAGGTATTCAGACAGTGTTTTAATAGCAAAACATGTTCAGTCTGACAGTATCAAGGCCGCACAGAAAATGCGGCAGGATAAAATTGCTGCGGCACGCAAGTATTCACTGGACAGTGCCAAAAAAATCAGAACGCATAGCATGGACAGCATTAAAGCCGTCAGGAACAAGCATCTTGACAGCATAAAAACTGTACGAAAAAGCAAAACAGACAGCCTTGCCCGATCGAAAAAACAAAAAGATGACCTGGCTAAATCGAAAGAAAAAAAGAAGGATGAAGACAAAAAGTTAAAACTAGAACTAAAAATCAAGCAAAAGCATAAAGAGTGGTCAAATACTTCGATGCTAAAAAAAAGATGGGGGCCTATTCGCAGGGTTACGCAGAATTCATTCACGCATTATAACTACTACTATAATGCAAATAAGAAGATGGAGGAAGCTGAAGTAAACATGCAGCGCAACCGAAAAGAAAATTACGACTCCATTATCGGCCTTTACCCTTTTGACCCCAGCAGGGATTCTTCTCTTTTGTCGGCTGATATGGATACAATAGTCCGAAAGATATCAGTTGGCATCCAGATTCATGACCCCAGGGTTAAGTGGGCAAACGACCTGTACCTGCTACTTGGAGAAGCTTACTATTATCGCGGCCAGTATGAAAATGCCTCTATTGCTTTTAGGTACATCATCAGCAAAGACGAAGAAAACAAGAAAGCGGCTGCTAAAAAAGGTTACAACACAAAAAACTCTAAAGAAGCTCCATCCATACTGGAAGAAGAGGAACAGACTGGCCTGCTGGACTTTCTTAAGCACAAATCTGTGCACAATGAAGCTATTTTGTGGCTGGCTCATACCTATACACAGGCTCAGCAGGTTGAAAACGCCGAATCCATTCTATCCCTGCTGGAATCAGATGCAAAACTACCTGACGAACTTAAAGGAAGGTTGGCCGTAGAAAAAGCATTTGCTTTTCTTACAGAAAAAAATTTCGAAGCCGCTGTTGAACAGCTTGTAATAGTAGTTGACGACGAATATCTTCCAGACTGGCTTCGAATGCGGGCTGCATTTCTTCAGGGCCAGCTTTTACAGCAACTAGGTGATTACAAGAATGCCTCTGTGAGTTTTGAAAAGGTACTGGCCTATTACCCAAAAATTGAAATGGATTTTTATGCCAGAAAATATACTGCATTTAATAAGCTTCAGTCGGGCGAAGACTTAGAACAATCTATGCGGCCGTTGAAAAAAGTTCTTAACGACGGTAAGTATGCCAACTACTACGATCAGGTGTATTTTGTTTTAGGAAAACTTGCCGTGAAGGTAAACCAAAACAAACAGGCGATAACATACCTGACCAAGAGTACTACAACACCCAAAGCAACAAAAAAACAGAAAGCACTTTCTTTTGCTGCCCTGGGCGATGTCTATTACGCATCTTCTGAATACGCTCAGGCAAAACGGGCATATGACAGTGCCTCAAAATATTCCTCTGCAGCTTCTAAAGATGCCAGCATGGCATCAGCTTTGCAACGCAGCAAGGGGCTTGAAGATGTTTCTGTTCCTGGCAAGGTTATACACGATCAGGACAGCCTTTTGGAACTTTCAAAACTTAGCAAAAAGGAACAGCTGTCTGTAGTGCGTAAATACCTTCGTGACCTGGAGAAAAAACGTATGGACAGTGTAATAAGTGCTGAAAACACCGGGGTAACAGCTGCCGCACCTGTGGATGCTGACGAATCAGGTAAAGAAGCAACAAACTGGTACTTCGGAAATACTGCCCTTATGCAGCAGGGCAGCAATGAATTTAAACGGAGGTGGGGTAACCGTCCTCTGACTGATAACTGGAGACGCGGTTCTGCGCTTACGTTTACCGGAGGAAGCACTAACATTGAAGACGAACCGGATGCACTGGCTGCAACAACCGGCGATAACGGCTTACCAACGGAAGAAGGACTTCTGGCACGCATACCCAATACAACCCAACAGAAAGAAGCGGCAATAAAGCTGGAGCAGAAAGCTTACATACAACTGGCTAAAGCATATGTAAAGCAACTTGAAGATTACAATATGGCTACAAAAACACTTGACACGCTTGATTTTCGTTTCCCTGAACACAATCAAAAGGAAGAAGAACTTTATCTGCGTTACAGAATAGCTATTAAACAAAACAAGCTTGACAAAGCAAAACAATACGCAGAACAGCTGATTTCAAAATTCCCCAATTCGCAGTATGCTGCCAATGTGAAACCCAAAAACAGCGAAAGTAAAGGGAACGAAATGATATCAGGTAAACCATTGCCTGCATATTTCGATGAAACATACCAGTTACTGATGCAGCACCAATATACCGAAGTATTGATGCGTACCAGGGCTGCAAAAAAACAATATGACAACCCTACTTACCAAAAGCGATTTGAAATTATTGATGCCATGGCATATGCAGGCAGCAACGACTTTAACCAGGCAGACTCCGTCATCAGCAAGTTTATCCGCTCTAACCCACCCGGAGATTCGTTGATGCCATGGGCGAATAGCGTAAAGAATTACATTAAAGAAGTAAGGAACGGTGGCAAACCTTCGTGGTACAAAGAAGGGCCGTACGTTTATAAAGACACATCATCAAAAAAGAATAATGGCAGCGTCTCTGTTCCGGCACCAGCTCCCGCGCCTAAATTATCAATGCCAAGCACCCCTGTTATTCCCGCAGATGTACCATCTTCTTTCATTGTCAGTTCAGATACCGAACATTACTGCATCCTGATCCTGCCTGGAGTAGACTCCAGAACTTCGGGATTAAAAAAATCAGTAGCGGCATTGAACAATGAAAAATATTCTGCCGGTGGCCTTGATATCTTGTTTGACCTCTACAACATTGACCTCGGTGTTCTGGTAGTTAGGAAATTCAAAAATGCTGCAGAAGCGAAAGTATACATGAGCGACCTTACAGCAACTGATGCCTTTAAAGGATATGGTGCTGGCGAAATTAAACCAATGCTGATCAGCAGCCCCAATTACAAAAAGATGTTTGCTGATAAGAACACGCAGGTATATTCAGCGTTTTATACCGCTAACTACAAATGATCTTCTGAATAAAGCAAGTAGCAATATAAGTCCAACTCGTCCGAATTACAAATTAACCCGGAAACACCAATACGGAACAAGAGGCACACAGCGATTCACCCTGACGTTTGTTATGCAACAAAACAAAGAATAAGTGTATAATGTACGCTTTGGTACATGAAAGCGCGCCAGAATCTATAGTTACTTGGTAATATTGATTACTGCCTGATTATTAGAAACAGAATAATTAGCCGGAATTTCACCAAGTGTATCATTCACATAGTAACTCATGCCACCTGAGCAATTGCGGTCTGTACTCTTTATGGTGTTAAACTTCATTCCGGTGATATGCCACGTCCTTCCAACGGACCTCACCTCAACAATATAATCAGAAAAAGCGTCAAGGGAAATTTTAGTATCAACTATCTGTAGTGTATCCCTGCCCGGGGTTGCCGAGTTAGTATACACACTTGTTGTAACCAGATGATCAAACTTGCCGGTCTGCAAATACTGGCTCACAACAACGGCATGCAGGTCTGAATTATCAAAATTCACAAAATTAATTTCAGGCATAGGATTAGTGCACAGATGTTTGCAATCACAGTTTGCCAGAATCATGCTGCTAAACAACAGCATTAAGCCATAGTTGAAATAATTTTTCATACCGCAATTTACCATTATTTTCATAAAATCTAAGCGAACAGATACATCTATTTGTGCCGGCTTAGGTAAAATAGAAAAGCGCCACTAACGGGCGCTTTTCTGTTATTATACTCTTAGTCTATTAGTTATAGTTTACGGTTACTGGTACACCGGTAGCGTTGGTGTAAGAACCAGAAGCCTGACCAGCCAATACGTTCAGTGTAGCACCTACAGTAAGCGTCTGTGAACCACCACCGCTCAGTACACCTGTAGAAGATGGGTTACTGGTGAATGAGTTAACCGTCATTGTATGTGAGCTTGCATCAGTTATTGTTGCAGAGCTTGGCAGAGTGATTGCGTAAGTGAAGGTAGGCTCACCTGATACTGTGAAGGTAGCTGCAGTAACAGTACCTGTGTTGGCCGGCAAAGTAACACCACCGGCACCACCTGTGGTACGTGTACCTGCAGGAGCCAGGATGGTTGTACCTGCAACTGTAGCAGAAACGGCTACGTTACCGAAGTTCATATCTACTGTCTTAACGATAGTGATTGGAGTAATGATGTTGGCAGTAACAGAAGCTGTAGCTGAAGCCTGTGCGAATGTGCTGTTAGCGAAACCTAATACAGCGGCAGTGATT
>OMJB01000100.1 GCA_900299255.1 Sphingobacteriales bacterium | reverse complement strand
CAGTGCTTCTTCCCGGCTATAGGATATGATCTCTTTTACTTTTGGTGAGAAATTAGAATCCATTTTGGTCTATTTAAGTTTAAGTAAAGTTAACAATTTTGCAGGTATTTCAATATTGAAGTTCATTATATAGCCATCAGGCATTTATCTCTGATTAGGTCACCTGATGCGCTGAAAAAATAAGAACTTTGCGTTGCAAACAAAGCAGTGGATTTGTTATATTTATTGCTGAGTTGCTGCACAATACTAAACTACTGCAAAATGAAGTTCAAAATTGATACCAAAGATACTTTTACAATTATTATGCCAGAAGAGGGGCAAATAGATGCTAAAATGACAGGTGCACTGGATGTACAGTGCCAGGAAATAAGGCAAAGCGGCAGTAACAACCTCATAATCGATTTTCATAATTGCAGTGAAATGGATCAAAGTGCCGTTCCGGGATTGCTAGCATTACACGAAGAAAGTTATGGCCAGGATATGTCGCTGGTTTATACTGGTATTGGTAAAGCGGGCATAAATATTTTAAAACAAGATGAAACTGACTTATTGATTAATATTGCACCAACCATGAAGGAGGCTATTGATATTGTCAGCATGGAGATTCTTGAAAGGGACTTGTTTAACGAAGAGTGAGCAGGATTGAAGGATTAGTAGATGATAATAACTGAAGCTGGAATTGTTTATAAAATTGTAATAGAGTCGGCAGGAAATAGCCTGATATCAGATTAGATGTGTAATGAAAGTAACAATACTTGGCAATAATTCAGCTTTACCGGCTTTTGGCAGGCATCCTACCGCACAGGCAGTATCGGTGTATGGTGAGGTACTGCTGATTGATTGCGGTGAGGGTACACAGTCGCAGATGCAAAAATACGGGCTGCGGTGGCGGAGTATGCATCATATTTTCATCAGCCATCTGCATGGTGATCACTACTTTGGATTACCAGGGCTCATTAACAGCATGAGCCTTCTGGGCAGGACGGCACCATTGCATTTATATGCACCTGCCGAACTGAAGCCCATTATTGATTCCATACTTACAGTTGCTGATACAGTATTGTCTTACCCTTTTTATTTTCATGCCCTGCCTGAAGGCAAGAGCCTTCTGATAGATGATATTTCATTTAGTGTAACGGCCTTTCCGGTGAATCACAGAATACAGTGCCATGGCTTTCTGGTGGAAAGGAAAACAAGAGGCAGAAAACTATTGCCGGAACGCTGCGCCGAATTTGATGTTCCTTCTGAGTTTTACCTGAATCTGAAACAGGGAGAAGATTACGTTCGCCCGGATGGTGTTATAGTTAAAAATGAGTTGGTTACAGAAGATGGCCCTTCCCCCAGAAAATATGCCTACTGTGCTGATACATTGTTTACAGACAGCTTTCTGGATACAGTGCAAGGTGCGGATACTATATACCACGAATGCACCTACCTGGAAGCGGACAAGGAAAAAGCAGCCAAGCGATACCACAGCACTGCTGCTCAGGCGGCCGAACTGGCTAAAATGGCTGGCGCCAGTCAGTTGCTGCTGGGCCATTTTTCATCGAAATTCAGAGACCTGGAACCTTTCAGGGAAGAGGCATCTGTCATTTTTCCAAATACACTGGTGAGCATAGAAGGTACTTCATACGAAGTCTGAACTGCGGTCAGATTTGCCGGTACCATACAATGCACACCTAATCAATACTATTACGATGTTACTACAGTGGCAGACAGGAATTGTAAAGAAAATAGAACAGGCTGCTCCTAATACCCGAAGGTATTGGGTGGAACTCCCGGAAACAACATCCTTCGGCTTCAAACCAGGGCAGTTCATTACGCTCGACCTGCCCATACATGAGCAGCGCAACAAAAGATGGCGCAGCTACAGCATAGCTTCTGTGCCCGATGGCAGTAATATAATTGAGCTGCTGATTGTGCACCTGGAGGGCGGTATTGCATCCGGTTATATATTCAACGAAATAAAGGAAGGAAGCACGCTTACACTAAGAGGCCCGCAGGGAGTTTTTCTGCTGCCCGATATTTCGCAGAAAGACATTTGTATGGTTTGTACCGGCGCTGGTATTGCCCCGTTCAGGTGCATGCTGCAGTATATACACGAACACAACATCCCCCACAAAAACATTCACCTGATATTTGGTACCCGCACCCAGCAGGATATGCTGTACCGCAGAGAAATGGAAGAACTGCAAAAGGAAATGACAGGGTTTTATTACCATCCCACGTTATCGCGCGAGGAATGGGAAGGCAACAAAGGGTATGTGCACCCCATCTATGAAAAACTGTGCGCAGGCAAACAGCCGGTAATATTTATGCTCTGTGGCTGGAGGCCAATGATAGACGAAGGCAAGCAGCGGGTACTGGCCATGGGGTATGATAAGAAGGATATAATTGCCGAGCTGTATGGCTAACCTACAGCACCGTCCACCAGATATTTCTGGGTGCCAGTTTTCCCCAGTCCTTAAAACTGCTTCTGATAGTTTCCCCCAACTCCGCCTCCGTGGTTTTCTTCCCTTTTTCGGGAATAACAAAATCTGTTTCCTTAGGCACTATTAAATCTACTTTGTCAGCTACCCATGTGGTGTGCAGCCTGGGTATGGCCAGCTCAAGTATCATGCCGGGCAGACCGCCAAACATTTCAGGCCCACCACTCACAACAATATCCTCGGTATAAAAAGCCACCACATATACCGAGTCACATATCCTGCCCACTGCTTTGCGGCATTTGTAATTGGCTATTGTGCGTATCTCGTCTTTTATCATCCAGTCCATTTTCCGCAGGCTGTCCTGCACCAGAAATTTCTGTTCATACACTTTTTTCGTGGCAGTAACTTTGCTGGCTGCAAAATCTGAGTAAACCACATTTTCCATTGCCGGCCCGCCGCCAAACATTTTGAGCATACTGTTGCCCTCCACTTCCCTGCCGGGTTTATACAGGCTGCGTGCTGTATCAAATATCAAATCAAAAAAACTGCTGCTGAATTTGGGTATCTGAGACTTCAGTTTTTCAAACCATTCATTATTGTCCATTTCTGCCATCTGGGCATATATGTTCAACTTGCGTTCATATTCTATCTTGCCTGTGGTGGTAAACTGCGCTTTAATGGCACCAGATGCCAGCAGCAAAATAACGGGTATTAAAAAGAGTTGTTTCATAGTTGCCGGTAATTAATGCATGATCATCATTGTGTTGTTTTGTTGTGGTGCGCCTGCAGGAGTATGGGTAAAGTTCCATATCAGGTTCAGCATTCCATACCTTCTGATAGTGTTGTAATTATCCTGGGTAGTCATGTTATCATTGGATGTTCTGTTATAGCCAATATTCTGATCAAGTAAATCAAACACAGATGCCCTGAGTTCCAGCTGGCTTTTCTTCAGGAATTTTTTGCCCATCCATGCATTCCAGATCACTACATCGTTATTGCCAGTAAATACGCTCGTATTTTCGCGATATTTCAGATTTACCGAACTGCCTATTTCAAATTTCAAAGGCAGTTGCACTGTGCCCCTCAATTCGCAACTGTATACATGATAATTGGTTGAAATTTTACCTGCGGTTGATACACTGCTGGTGTAGTTGATACCTGGCTCCAGGCTGAAGTCATACTTGTCAGTTTTGTTCTTATTGATGTAAGCCGTAAAATTCACACTATTATTGTCGCTGGCGTTATCTACGTAAACCAGTTTGCCCGAGGCATCCGGAGTACCAATCCTGCTGTTAGTATGGTCTATTCCTCCGCTCACATGAACACCTGCATCAACGTCCAGTTTTTTCAGTTTCATTCCGTACCCTATATAGCCCCAGCCTGAATAATTGCCCTGTACATTGATATATTTTGCCGAGTCAATACCATTAAAATATGAGTGCTGCATGGAAATAGCATTGTCGTGGCTCCAGAATGAAAAGCTGGTCCACAGGTAGCGGCTTTGCAGCACTTTGTAATCATTAAACCTTGCGCTTATTCGATGGTCAAATCCCTGCTTCAGGTCAGGATTACCCACTGTGATGTGGAGCGGATCTGAATTCTGAGTAATGGGCTGGACATAGTTAAATGTAGGCTGCACAGTGCTTCCTGAATACGAAAAGTTGAAACTGGTCTGCTTGCTTACTTTGTATGTGAAATTAACTTTTGGAAACAGATTGAAGTAGTTGAAAGTGCTTACAATGCCACCTTTCTGTATGTTGGTTTGATGGTAGTTAGCATTCGAAACATCACTGCCAAAAGAGAAGTTTAATTTCTCATAGTTGAATTTGAAATTAAGGCCACCAGTGTTGGAGAGGATATTATATTTATAGTCACTGCTGTGTGCCGAGTCTAAAGCATCATATAAATTAGTGATTGGGTTTTTGTTGAAAGAATTGTTTTTGCCTTCGTTATTATTCACTGTTACGCCGTAGTCTATTTCAGCAAAAACCTTTTTAGAGAGCGGTTCGGTATAGGTTGCCCTGGCCGAAAAAGCAAGTGTATTCGAAAGATTTTCTTTCTTTTGGTCTATGCGTGTTGTATCATTGCTAAGCGTTTCGAATGTATTTGATGTCAGTAGCCCGTCACTTTGTGAGTCCTTGTAATTTTCTTTTACATCAACGGAAATTGTTCTCCCTTTTTTCCTGAATTTCTTTTTCAGTAACAGATCAGCATTCACAAAAGATGCGTCTGCAGTACTGGTAATATTTCTTTCATTCCTGTTTATATCAACAGTAGTTGTATCGGTCTTAATTCTGCCAATGGTTAGGTAATCTGATGATATTTCTGTTTGCTTTAATCCCGCCGTGGCAGTTATTTTCAATGTGGTCAGGCTGTCCAGCTTTACTTCATACATAGCATCAAACCCATGCCGTATTCCCTTACTTGCTTGGTGTTTAGTTTGATCATTGATACTGCTGGTTTTGTCTTTCAGTATGGTTTGAGCAATATTTCCACCTTCTATATCTACATTCTGCTGCGCAGCTCTGTAATTAGCTGTTACGTGATTGATGTCTCCGTTCCATTTATCAGCAAAATGCAGTCCACCTGTTAGTGTTTTTGGCAGTCCCTCACCGTTATACTTGCCGCTCCAGCCATTAAAGTCATCATCAGAGTTGGAGTAGTAGGTAACGATCCCACCTTCTTCAGTAATCTCCGTTGTGCCTCCGCTGCCACCACCAAACTTATCTGCGTCCTGCCAACCCAGCCCCACCTTGTCAGTATTTGACCCCACTGCAAAAGCTGAAAGCTGACGCTTGGCTTTAAACGCATTGATCATACCCTGCTCCTGGTAATAGTTATCAGTGCCCGCGCCTGCATCCAGCTTTCCGAAGTAGCCTTTCTTTTTATCTTCTTTCAGCTCCAGATTGATGGTTTTGGTTTTTTGCCCATCATCAATTCCCGTAAACTCTGCCTGCTCACTTTTTTTATCAAACACCTGTACTTTGCTGACAGCATTGGCCTGCAGGCCCTGGGTCACAACTTTCGGGTCATCTGAAAAGAACTCCTCACCATCCACATATATCTTTTGCACCGTTTCGCCTTGTGCCGTAATGTTGCCGTTTTTATCAACCTGAATGCCAGGCAGTTTTTTCAGTAAGTCCTCAACAGTAGCGTTTTCTTTTACTTTAAAGCTGTCTGCCATGTACTCTGTTGTATCGCCTGTGATCTTTATCGCTGCTATCTGTTGCGTAAGTACAAATTCTTTGAGCAGATGCTCTTTTGATACCAACGGCTTTTCCCCTACATCGGTGGTTGTTTTTTTAACATCCAGTAAATCCAGAAAATCAACAAATCCAGGGTAGGAGATGCGCAGCAAGTACTTTCCTTTTTTTCCTGCTCGGATCTCAAAGCGCCCGTCCATGCCTGTGCGGGTAAAAGATTCGATCACCGAATCAGTGGTACGAATCAGCACAATTGATGCACGGTACAAAGGGGTATTGATAAAGGTATCTGTTACAGAACCTTTTATTGTATAATTCTGTGCATGGCTTTTTTGCACTATTAAAAGCAACAATATTAAAGAGAGCAGGTTTTTCATTGTGGGTGGTAATTCCCGGTTTTTGAGAATCCCATAAAACAACGAAATATTTGCTATTTGTTATGCATATCGAAGGGTGATATCCGGGGGTAAACAATAATTATTAACATTATTTTATCATTGTTCCACCTATCAGTACAAGCCTATTTTCCCGAACCTGTCTGTGCTTTGTAAGCCATAGGCCTGTCATGATTGACCGGTATTCCAAAGGCTTCATAAATATAGTCCTGTGCTGTGGTTCTTACATTCAGCTTGTTGATTTTGGTGTTGGAACCCGATGGATAGACTCTGTTTGATAAAAACACAAATACAATGCCCGTGGCAGGGTCAGCCCAGGCACAGGTACCGGTAAATCCCTGGTGTCCGAATGCATCTGCACTGCAGCGGTCGCCGGCAGGGCCACCGTCGTCTTCGTTAGGTAGCGGCTTGTCAAATCCCAGCCCCCTGTGACTAATCCTGCTGTTGTATGCAGTAAATAGGTTTACAGTAGATGCTTTGTAATAGCGCTTACCTGCAAAGGCACCTTTATTGAGTAGCATCTGAAAAATTGCCCCTACATCATTTGCTGTTGCAAAAAGGCCGGCATGCCCGCCCACACCGCCAAGCATAGCGGCTCCGGGGTCATGCACATAGCCGCATAGCAACTGGCTCCTGAAACTTATTTCCTGTTCTGTAGGCGCAATCTGTGTGCTGTCAAATTTGTGGCGCGGATTATAAGTAATCCTTTTCAGGCCCATTGGTTTGTAAAATTCTTCGTCGGCGTATTTGTCAATTGTTTTGCCAGTGATCTGTTTCACAATCGCTGCCAGAAAGAAAAAGTCCAGATCGCTGTACACCATCTTGCCTGCGTTGTCCAGCGGACTGGCGTATATCTCAGCCCACATCGTGTCGATATAGTCGTTGCGCATGTATAAATTCCGCGCTACCTCTATTGTAAAACCATCAGTAGATTTGTTTCTGAACAGCCGCTCTTTTGCCTTGCCGTCTTCATCAATCACGTCTTTGTAAAAAGGTATCCATCCTCTTAAACCGGCTTGATGCAACAGTATATCTTTTATTTTCAATCCTGCTTTATTGGTGCCTGCAGCCTGCGGCAAATAGTCGCCAATAGTTTTATCCAGGCTTATTTTACCCTGTTCATAGAGGCGCATCACTGCCAGCGTTGTTGATAGTACCTTGGTACACGAAGCCATATCATACAAGGTGCCGGTGTCTACTTTTTTAATCTTATCGTACTTCTGATACCCGAAAGCTTTGTCGTAAAATATTTTTCCGTTTTTAGCGGCCAGTACCCTGCAACCCGGAAACACGCCCTCCGCAATATTGCGCGCCATAAACATGTCTAGTTTGTCGAGTGCTTTCTGATCCACTACACCTGCATCAACCGGATAAAATACTTTTCTGTAAGGATATGCAGGTTCATTAGCCATTTCAGGCAGTTTCACCGTTACAGGGCATATGCTTTTACCGTTCACACATGCATTTACAGGCAACTTACCTTTTAGTTTAGCTTTCTTCAGCAGTATATCTGCAACAGTTCTCTGTGTGATAGTGTCGTCTTCATAACCTACCATTACAGATCCTGCACCGCAAAAGTATTGCATCACATAAGCGTTGCCCATGAGCACCACCATTACATTGTTCCTGCAACCGGCATACTGCAGAAACGCAATTGCCTCGCTGCTCAAGCCATAATTGCCACCGGGGGTAAAATTCACATTATGTATTGCAACAATTACAGCGTCGTAATTAGAAACGGAGTTCAGAATGTTCTGCGCACTGTCCAGTGTACTACCTTTAGGTAGCCATTGTGCACGCACATTGTCAAATTTGTCATTCAGTGCCTCATACAACGGAGTAGATGCGGATGCGTTGATACCCACATAACCAATGCGCATGTTTTTGTTGATTTTCTTGATAACCTGATTTTCATCGCGCACCAGCGTTACCGCAGATTTTGCCACCACAGTGCGCATCGGCTCTATATACTGATTCAGGTCTGCAGTGATATTCTTTACTTCTATGTCTGTCCATTTTGCCAGCCCAGCGTCATACTTTGCAGCAAGTATTTTTTTTACGCTTGTTTCGAGGGCAGTCATTGGTATTGCACCACTGCCCAGTGCCGATTTAATTTTCGCCGTTGCCGCTGGTATATCTGGGGCCATAAGCAGTATATCATTACCTGCAGCAAATGCTCTCAGTTCGGCTTCACCATCTGTAAAGTATTTTGTCAGGCCGGTCATGTTCAATCCATCTGTGATTACCAGCCCTTTAAAGCCTAGTTTTTCCCTGAGCAGGCCGGTAACAGTATTTTTAGAAAGCGTTGTAGGGACGTGCGGTTCTTTCTCCAGCGCAGGTACCTCGAGGTGAGCAATCATGATGCTCTTGATTCCTGCGGCTATCTCTTGTTTGAAGGGTATCAGCTCCATAGTATCCAGCTGCGCCATAGATTTTGGGATCAGCGGAAGGTCACTGTGCGAATCTACATTCGTATCGCCATGCCCCGGAAAATGTTTGGCACAGGCTATAGCGCCATTGGCCTGAAGGCCCCGCATATATGCTACGCCCAACTTAGATACCCATGTTTTGTCTTCACCAAAAGAGCGTGTATTGATCACCGGATTATTTACATTGTTGTTGATATCCACGTCCGGTGCAAAATTGACGTGAACACCCAGTCGGGCGCACTGCCTGCCTATTACACCACCTATATTGTAAGCAATAGCTGTGTCTCTTGTAGCGCCTATCATCATTTGCCTTGGCAGGCTTTTTACGCTGTCCAACCTCATGCCTATTCCCCACTCAGCATCCATGGCTATAAGCAAAGGTACCTGAGCCATTCGCTGGTATTTGTTGGTGAGCATAGCCTGCCTGCCGGGACCACCTTGCATGAATATCAACCCGCCCACCCTGTGGCCTTCAATCAGTTTTGATATGGTTTCCTCATTGTAGTTTTTACCTCCGGAATATGCAGCAACCATAAACAGCTGGCCTATACGCTCATCTTCATTCAGCATATTGTACATACTGTCTACCCACTGGCTTTTCATAGCAGCTAGTGCGGCTGCATCAGGCTGTTTTGGTTTGCTTTTTTTCTGGGCATAGGTACTGGTAAACAGAAATAATGAAAGTGCAGCTAATACAGCTTTACGAAATGAGCTCATAAAACAAAAATAATCTTATTCAGATTATTTCGAACCAGGCTCTTAATAAAATATAAAGAATCACTTAGCGCTCATCAAAATCAATTACCACCCTTTCTGTGCGCGGGTGCGATTGGCAGGTAAGTACATAGCCTTTTTCAACTTCGTAATGTTCCAGTGCGTAGTTTACTTCCATTTCTACTTCTCCTTCCATTACCCTTGCTCTGCAGGTACAGCATACGCCACCCTTACAGGCGTAAGGCAGGTCGGCACCATTTCTGAGTGCTGCGTCCAGTATGCTTTCTCCATTAAAAGGTACATCCATATCAAACGTAACGCCATCAAGTGTGATGCTGACCTTACTTTTTGGGCCACCTTCGTCTTTATGCGCTGTTGCCCACTGCTCATGTGTTGCCTTTGGCTGTTCCGGCGAACTGAACAGTTCCATATGCACATTGCCTCCTGGCATACCCAGCTGCATCAGTTTTTCACGCACGGGCAGTATCATTTCCTCTGGACCGCAGATAAAAGCTTCATCCACCATTTTTAAGTCTACCAGCGTCTTGCAAAACTCTTCGCATTTTGCTGCATCAATTCTGCCGCTGAACAGGGGTACATCCATATATTCCCGGCTCAGCACATGGAACAGGCGTAGCCGCTGCATATACTTGTTCTTATAACCTTCAATTTCCTCTCTGAATATGATGCTGTTTTTAGACCTGTTGCCGTATATCAGTGTGACATTACTTTCTGGCTCGGCTTCCAGCACCCACTTCATGATACTCATTACAGGTGTGATGCCGCTGCCTGCTGCTATGGCCAGGTATTCTTTGTGCCCGTTTTTCGGATGTTTGATTACAAAATTGCCCATAGGCGGCATAGTGTCCAGCACATCACCTGTTTTCAGATCGGCATGTGCGTAACCTGAAAACTTACCCTGTTCCACTTTCTTTATTGCCACACGCAGCTCACCTTCGCCTGGGCTGGAGCATATGGAGTACGATCTGCGCAGCTCAGTATCACCCACCTGTTTTCTGAAGGTGATGTACTGTCCCGGCACAAACTGAAATTTGTCTTTCAATTCGGCAGGCACATCCAGCGCCACAGAAATACAATCAGCCGTTTCCCGGCGAACATCCTTAACCTTTAATGGGTAAAACCTGAGTGCAGACATAATATGGGTGCAAATGTAATAAAAACCCCAAACCTCTGCCCTGCCGGGTAGCTGTGCAGCCTCGGTTTTGAAGATATGCTGTTTATTTTAATGCCATAAATTAAAATTTGGTAACTTTATACTAATTCAATTTCTATGAGATCCATCTTTATCTTATTGGCGGCATTTATGCCCGTGCTAAGTACAGCACAGGTTCCCTATATACAGTGGAAAAAATGTTTTGGCAGCACAGCTGCAGACTATGGCAAAACCATAATTCAAACTTCCGACGGGGGCTTTGTGTTGGGCGCCATGTCCATTTCTACAACAGGCCAGGTAACAGGCAACCATGGGGGTGCCGATTTCTGGATTGTGCGCATGAATGATACCGGTGCTATCCTGTGGGCAAAATGCTATGGTGGCAGCAGCAGCGACAACCTTATGAACATTCAGCAGACTGCAGATGGTGGCTTTATTGCCGTGGGTAATACCAGCTCAAACGATAGCCAGGTGTCCGGAAATCATGGTATGTCAGATGTTTGGGTATTGAAAATTTCAGATACCGGGCTCCTTCAATGGCAAAAATGCCTGGGAGGCAGTGGCATGGATAAATGCAACTATGTGCAGCAAACGGCTGATGGCGGCTATATCTTAACCGGTGGCAGCAATTCATCCAACGGGGATGTTACTGTTAACCACGGAGGCTTTGATGTATGGCTGGTAAAATTGTCGGCAACCGGCGGCCTGCAGTGGCAGAAATCCTATGGCGGCAGTAATGACGATAACGGCGCAGCCGTAGTACAGACAGCTGATGGCGGTTATCTGGTTTCCGCAAATGCCGGCTCAAATGACGGTGATGTAACTTATACGCACGGAGGCAATAACGACTATTGGGTAATAAAAGTTAATGATACCGGCCGTATTCAATGGCAGAAAACATACGGCGGCAGTAGTGACGATAATGTGACTGACGAGACAGGGCCCGGTGCATTGCAGCGCACTACTGATGGTGGGTATGTGCTGGCAGGCTGGAGCAACTCAACAAACGGCGATGTAACCGGCAACCACGGCAGCTACGATTACTGGGTGGTGAAAATATCCGATACCGGACGGCTGGAATGGCAGAAATCGCTCGGTGGCACGGGAGATGATGAAGCTACTGCTATTGTTCAGTCGGCTGATGGTGGCTATGCAGTTGGCGGCCTAACTATTTCAAACGATGGTGATGTTTCCGGCAATCATGGCAACTATGATTACTGGGTGGTAAAAATATCAGACACCGGCCACCTGCAGTGGCAAATATGCATGGGTGGTGCCAACTATGTGCCCGACGACTGCATCAATTCGCTCATTGCAGCCACTGGTGGTGGTTATATAGTGGCAGGCTTCACTAATTCTACCAACTTCGATGTTACAGATAACCACGGTGATTATGATGCCTGGGTAGTGAAGCTCAATTGCACTATGCCGGTCAACGGCCCTATTACCGGCCCGTCTCAATTGTGTGTGGGTGCTACTATCACACTGGCCGACACTGCGGCAGCGGGAATTTGGCGGGCATCAAACAGCCATGTTTCTGTAACTGCCGGCATCGTTACCGGTGCATCTGCCGGGGTAGATACGATTAGTTACAGTATAGCCAATACCTGCGGAGGCGTCGCAGCCACAAAAGCTGTCACCGTCAATCCATTGCCTGTGCCGGTGGTAACATTAACAGGTTACACATTCAGCACTGCAGCCACGTACATTACATACCAATGGCAGCATAACGGTACAGCTATAGCAGGTGCTACGACAAACACATTCACTTACACTTCAATCGGGTGGGGCGTTTATGCAGTAACCGTAACCGACAGTAATGGCTGTACCGGAACATCTGCTAACGATACAATACGTTACATGGGCATAGGCGCAGTACACGACACCAAAACGGCAGCAGGTGTAACTATACACCCCAACCCCGCCACTGACCGCATATACATCACCGCCCCCGAAACCACCACCGCACACCTCACAAACATGCTCGGCGAAACCGTATTTACATCAACCGGCGATATCATCAATATTGCGGCGCTGCCGCCAGGGGTTTATTTGATAACTCTTACCAGCAAAGATGGCGAAGTATTACTCAGAGACAAAGTAATAAAGTGGTAAGGGGTATTAATGAATTGTTGGGAAAACGCGAGTTCAGTTAGTATTTGAGTTAGTTAGTACACGCAATGGTTCAAATCACACCGGTGTACACAACCTAAATGCGTTCTTAATGAAGTAACCACTACTTCATTCTCACCCCTAGTCCGTGCATGCCGCTCAGTCCAATCACCCCGTTGTCATACGAGAGTCCCGTTGCAATATCTTCCTTCAGCAGCAACGGGCCGTCTGCATCAACCTCGTCGAGCAGTGGCAGCATGTTGGCAATGGCGGCACTGCCAAGGGTGCTTTCGTTCATAGAGCCCATCATTACCTTCATTCCCAAAGTGCGTGCTTCTTTAATCATCCGCAGGGCAGGCGTTATACCTCCGCACTTTGTGAGTTTGATGTTGATACCATGAAAACTTCCAGAGCACTTCTTCACATCATCTTCCGTCCGGCAGCTTTCGTCGGCATATAGCGGAATAGGCGAATATGCCGTCAGTTCTTTCATGGCTTCGTATTCATCTCTGTGCAATGGCTGCTCAATCAGGGTTACATTCAGTTGCTGCAATTCAGGAATGATGCTGCGGGCCTGCTCCAATGTCCAGCCCTCGTTTACATCTATTCTGAAAGGTGCGAAAGTATGTGCTCGTAGGTTTCTGAGCAGATCAATGTCATCAGGTGTGCTGATTTTTATTTTGTATATCGGCCACGGATGCGCCTGTAGTTTGGCAACCATATTTTCTGCAGTATCCAGGCCAATGGTATAATCTGTGAGCGGCATGGACTCCCATTTCAGCCCCAGCATTTGATAAAGAGGTTTGCGGCTCATCTTGGAAAACAGATCCCAGCCTGCAATATCCATTGCAGCAGTAAGGAAGTGCTCACCGGGTATAAGGTGGTGCAGAAAGTGCCAGAACCTTCCGGGGTCAGTCAGCGCATAGCGTTCAATCATGCCCCTTTTTGATTCAAGTGTAGCAGCCATCTGCTCCACAGATACATTGTAGTAGCTGATGGCCGGCGCCTCGCCGTACCCTGTAAGGTTACCCAGCCCCAGAGATGTGATCAGCGTGGGTTGATGCGTTTTGCTGCCGTGGCTGGTAACAAACGGATATTCAAACGGCAACTCAAAGGAATAGTGTTTTAACTGCAGCATCGCATAAAATGGCAACTATTATCGTTGCCGGAAAATTCTGTTTTGGCCTGTAGCTTTTGCTACTTGAATTGCTTGAAATAATACTTAATGCCTTCTTCTTCCAGTATCATTTCACCATTCTGGCATTTGATCACTTTCAGAATGCGTTTACCCTTGCCATCGCAATCCAGCACCTGGTCATTGCCCAGTGATTTGATATACCATGAAGGTGAATTGGACGGATCGCTGCCGCAATACACATAGCCCTGCTTACCGTCTGTTGAGGGCCCGGTAATATACACAGTCCGCAGTGCCACTGCGTTATCTATTGGCCCTGATGACGGGTCTTTGGCTTGTCGTTTGTACACCGACCATCGCCCTATCATCATATCTATGTTCGTTACCGGCAGTATTTTTTCTTCTTTATCCAGCACCACTATTTTCGCAGTATCCGATGAGTCTCGCACCATACGGTACAGGCCCTGGTCATTTACAAGAACGAGGCTGGCGGGTTTGCGTTCCAGAATCTTATACCGCACAGTACCAAAATCGAGCAGGCTGTCTTCGTTGATCGTGTAGCTGCCGTTATAAATAAATCCGTTTTTGTTGTGGTAAGAAAATGAGTCTTTAACCCTGAAAGCAATGAACAGCGTATCTGAGAACGCGACGATCGATGAGTCAGGTCTCATCCTTTGTGCCTCACGCCACCTGCTCACGGGCATCGGTTTCGGTTTGCGCTTGTTGGCACAATAACCAATGATAGGCGGTATCAATAAAAATAAAAGCAATAACTTTTTCATACGCTGTTCCGTCCTTAAGCCTGTTTCATACAAAAATAGCCTAACTGCCTGTTATACCAATTACAATTTGTTAAATTAGTCCATAAATTTAAACTGCCGGTTCTGACTATTTAATCTGCTTCTCTTACATTTGAGTACAGTTATGGCAGCAGAACAATTACATATAACGCTGGTGCAGCCAGATATAGTATGGGAAGATAAAGCAGCAAACCTCAGCCAGTATGAAAAAATAATTTCAGCTGTTCCAGGCAGCAAGCATGTTGTGGCTCTGCCTGAGATGTTCAGTACCGGCTTCAGTATGGCACCGGAGCGCATGGCCGAAAAAATGGACGGGGCGTCTGTAAACTGGATGGTTGCCATCGCGGCAAAACATCGTTGCATACTTACCGGCAGCCTCATTATTGAAGATGATGGTAACTACTACAACCGCATGCTGTGGGTGCAGCCCAACGGGCAGATTGGTACATATGATAAGCGCCACCTGTTTGCCCATGCCGGTGAAGACAAGCATTATACACACGGAGACAGGAAATTTATTGCCAGCGTAAATGGCTGGCGAATCAAATTACTGATCTGCTATGATCTTCGGTTTCCGGTTTGGGCTAGAAACCAGGGCGATGAATACGATGTGCTTTTAAATGTGGCAAACTGGCCGCAGGTAAGAAGCCTGGCGTGGAAAACGCTGTTGCAGGCAAGGGCTATAGAGAATCAGTGTTATGCGGTAGGTGTAAACAGAATCGGAACAGACGGTGCAGGATTCAAATACATTGGTGAGAGCAGTGTTTTTGGCCCACAGGGCGAATTGTTATATCAGCAGCCAGACATTGCCGCCTGCCACACGGTTACTTTAGAAAAAGCAGAGCTGGAAAAAGTGAGAACGAGATTGCCCTTTCTGAACGACTCAGATAAGTTCCTTATTTTGTAGCAGGTACGGTACCCACACAGATGCGCTGGCGCATAGATTTTGGAGCGGGCTGATAACAGTATAATTATATAACATGAAACGGGCGTTTCGGAGCGTATATTACTTCTTGCCGGTTCAGCTTTTGCTGCTCCACTTCCGTAAGTACCAGTTACTGCTTGTATTCTGGCTGATACTGCTGCTCACTATTACTGGCCGTTTTGCATCACATTTTGGAGCTTCCTCATTGTTTTTGGCGCCAGAGTACTCAGGCAGTATCAATTTTCTGAGTATGTTTCTGCTGGGCTGTGCCATGTGTGTATTTATCATGACGTGGCACATTACCACCTTCATTATCCATAGTAAGCGCATACCCTACATGGGGGCAACGAGGTTGGCCTTTGTCGTGTATACATTCAATAACTCAATTATCCCGCTATCGTTTCTTACTTTTTTCTCTTTTGTGACGGTGCATTTTCAGTGGTATAACGAGCATTATAGTGTAAAGGATATTATATTGCTGCAGCTGGGTTTTTATCTGGGTATACTTATTATTATCCTGGTTTCCTTTGTCTACTTTTTCAGGGTCAGCAAAGATTTTTTTAAAACTGTACTCAGCAAGATTACCAATCCGTCCCGCATCAGAGGCATCATCCCCTACGATTCGCTGGACTATGAAATTGATATACTGCCCGCACAGTCATACCTATCGGCAGATCTTAAAATAGAAAGTGTTTCAGACCTGCAGCCATATCATCCCCGGGTTATGAATACCATTTTGCGCAGGCACCACCGCAATGTTATTTTTGCAGCTTTGTTTTCTTACATGTTGTTGTTGGTATCCGGTGTATTTATGGATATTCCCCTGCTGCGTGTGCCTGCCGGAGCCAGCTTTCTACTGTTCTTTTCAATTATACTGGGTGTCGCCGGAGCCTTCAAATATTTCCTGAAGAGCTGGGAGGCGTTGGGTGTGGTTATCCTGTTTGTTGTACTTTCTGTACTGGTTTCATACAAAATATTTGACCTCAGAAGTGCCGCATATGGCCTAAACTACAAACAGGATCCTTCTGAGCAGCCTGAATACAATTACAAAACACTCCATAGCATTTTCTCCAAAGAAAAATACTACTCCGATAAAAAAGGGGAGGAGGCACGGCTGCTGCGCTGGAAGAACAAAACTGCCGGTGATACAGCCAAACCACCACTGGTGATTATTTCAGTGAGCGGGGGGGGTTCACGGTCGGCATACTGGACCTTTCATGCACTGCAGTACTTAGACAGTATAACCAATGGACGCCTGTTTAAAAACACCGTACTGATAACCGGTGCATCAGGTGGTATGATAGGTGCAGCATACTGGCGCAGCGTTCACGATGCTTACAGCCGTGGCATACTGAAAGACAGGTACAATCCCCGCTACCAGAATAATATGGGTAAGGACCTGCTCAACTCTATTATCTTTTCGCTGGTAAGTGTAGACCTGGTTTCACCGTTCAATGGCATCACGCTTGCCGGATATTCATACTCCAGAGACCGAGGCTATGCCATGGAGCAGGAAATGATCAGGAATACAGAAGGGATGTTTGATAAAAACCTAGGGTATTTCAAAGAAAGGGAAGCATCTGGTACTATACCCATGTTACTGATCAATGGCACCATTGTCAACGATGGTAGAAAACTGCTGGTGGCCAGCCAGCCTGTGTCGTACCTTACCCAGCCTGAGTTTTCAATCGGCGAAACGGCACCCATCATAGATGCTGTAGATTTTTCTTCTTTTTATTCTGGGCAGAACCCCTACAACCTGCGACTTACTTCTGCATTGAGAATGAATGCTACTTTCCCTTTTATATTACCGGTGGTAAAACTGCCCAGCAGGCCTCGCATGAATATCATGGATGCCGGGCTGAGTGATAATTTTGGTATCGACCTATCCAGCAGATATCTGTTTGCGCTCCGCGACTGGATAAAAGCCAATACCAGCGATGCCATATTGTTGCAGATCAGAGATACGAGGGAAAACGATGTAAGCTCCAGTTCAGACGAATCTTCACTGGCCAATATGATAACAGACCCTGTATTTGTAATTCAAAACAAATGGGAAGCATTGCAATCATACGCTCAGGATTACCTGAAGGATTTCAGTAAGTCATCAGACATTGGCAATCTGCATTTTGTAACGCTGCAATATGTTCCAAAGCAATCCAAAAAAGTAGCCGCCCTTAATTTCCACATTACCCAGAAAGAAAAGGAAGACCTGTTCATGTCGGTGTACAATCAGGAAAACAAGGCGGCAATTGATACGCTGGTTAAATA
Source organism: Sphingobacteriales bacterium (assembly GCA_900299255.1). Taxonomy (GTDB): domain Bacteria; phylum Bacteroidota; class Bacteroidia; order Chitinophagales; family Chitinophagaceae; genus Nemorincola. The sequence goes on along the minus strand of OMJB01000100.1, from coordinate 4,976 downwards.
TATCAGATAGCCGCGGGCAAGGTATCAGACCTGCCGCTGCATCTCTGCCCAATCGGGTATAGGCGGGTTCCAGTTTGTTTTAGAGAGCATATCAGTCAGCTTTCTGTTGGCCAGAAAAGAAACTTTCTGCTGCATCAGGTTGTCGAGGGTAATGAGTGTACTGTATCCGGCCAGTTCGGCCCAGGTACAGTTTTTAAAATGGCCGAAGAAAGACGCCAGCTGTTGCCCGGCTTCTTTCAGGTTCCAGTAGTGGAACGTACAATATGCGGCTGCTTTTATGCCTCCTGCATCCTGAAAATAAACAGAGAATGCAAACTGCTCAATAATATGCTTCGGGAACCTGGGGTATTCCCGGTCGGTAAATGCCAGCACATCTTTCAGCAGGTAATTATACTTCGTATTGAATCCCAGCACCCCCGCATTCCACATCATCATTTCATTCAGTGGCTTGCCGTTCAGCTGCAGTTTACTGCTCACCAGAAACCTGTTCATCTTAGTAAACAGCGGGTTAGCCATCTGGCTGATCCTTGACTCTGCAATGTGCATGTACAGGCTCCCTGCTGCAATGTTATTATAAATATGCTGCAGCCCGCCGGTGAATACTATATCAGAATCAACGTACAGCACATTGCCGCTTCTGGTGGCCGTAAAATCAAGTAGTGTTTCAATCTTTACCCTGTGTACAAAATCAATGGCACCACGCCATTTTCTGATCAGGGAGCTGTCGATTTCGCGGAAGTGCAGTGGAAGGGGGCAATCTTTAAAATTGCTGAACCATGGTACGTTATCAGTGTATATCCAGATCTCAGTATTTTTCAGGCCATCTGCTCCACTGGCTCTGGTGAGCGAAAGCAGTGCATACACACACTCATGAAATACCCTTTCATTGGTACCATAACAGAGAAAAACCAGGTAATTCATTTGCAAGATCAGGCTAACCTACTACCAATAACCACTTCTGTGAGCACGCGGGCGGTAATGGTGGTGATGCCAGCCATACCAGTTGGTTTTGTAATTGATATACTTTGTGCTCATGTATCTCTTCTTCCTGTACACGGTAGTTCCGCAACTACTTACCAATACAATTACAGCAATTATTGCTACCAGAACAGCAAACTTATTTTTCATCAGATACTTATTACTTCAAAAATACCTTTTTATTTTATATTCAGGTAGTGCAGCGTTATTTTTATTTTGGCACCCCGGGCTTGTATTATTGTTTAACATTTTCGTTGAAACTATTTACGGACTTTTATCGTTTATATCCCGAAACACAAATGCATATGAAAACCACCAAGATCATTTCTGTACTGCTGGCTACATTGTCCGGGGCCTTTACGGTATCGGCGCAGGTGCAGAATGAAGCCCAAAATCCGTATTACAAGCCGGGCGACAACAGCAAACTAACCGTAGCCGACGCACAGTGGCAGAAAATACTCTCGCCTAAAGTTTATAATATAATGCGGGAGAAAGGAACAGAATCACCCAATACAGGGCCATATGTGCACAACGATAAAAAAGGCATTTACCACTGTGCTGCCTGCGGCAATCCGCTTTTCAGCTCAGCCACAAAATTTGACAGCCATACCGGCTGGCCCAGTTTCTTTCAGGCACTTGGCAACAATAGCCTGGCAGAGGCCAGAGACGAATCTTATGGTATGGTAAGAGACGAGGTGCTGTGCAAAAGGTGCGGCGGGCACCTGGGCCATGTATTTGACGACGGCCCTGCACCTACCCACCTGCGCTACTGTATGAACGGATACGCATTGCATTTTGAACCTGCTGCAAAATAATACCGTTTTGCAGGTAACTGGTTGATAAAACAAGTTTTATAGCCAGTGGTAAGAATGGTTGCCTGCTGTATTACTTTATCACCACTATCTTTTCTTTAAGTATTCTGTGTTCATTTGCAGCCTGTAAATAATACACACCTTCATGTTGTTGCAGCAATATTTTAATAGGTTTATTGCTTGTAGCATGGGTTCTTAATACCTCTCTGCCTATTAAGTCAGTTACACTTATCTCAAAAGTTTCGGTTGCCGGTGTGGATACGCTAACTGAGAAAATGCCTGTAGACGGATTTGGTGAAATAATTACGTTGCTTTCAGGCTTTTCTATATCGCCTACAGATACATTGTATCTAACCATCCGTATACGATTATTGGCGGCGTCCGTTACGAAAATATTATTGTGAAGATCTAATGCGACGCTGGCCGGCCAATAGAGTTCGGCTGAAAGAGGATCGCCACCATCCCCACTATAGCCTTGAAGCCCGTTACCTATTACAGTATTAATCAATCCATTTACTCCTATTTTCCTAACTCTGTCATTGTCGTTTTCTGCAAAATATAAATTGCCAATGCTGTCTATTGTTAAACCATCTGGACTTCGCATAGCGGCATCAGTAGCCGGGATATTCTCGCCGTTATAACCATATATGCCATTCCCGCCAACTGTAGTAATAATACCTGCCGTATCTATCTTTCTTATTCGGTTGTTCGTTACATCAGTAAAATAGACATTGCCTGTTTTGTCAACTGTTATACCACGGGGTGAATTTATTTCAGCAAGTGTTGCCGGGCCCCCGTCGCCGCTGAAGCCCATAGTCCCAGTTCCGCATATTGTTGTGATGATGCCCGATGTGTCTACCTTACGGATTCTATAATTATGAAAACCGAAATCGGCTATATAAATATTTCCTCTTTTATCTACCGCTACGCCGGTAGGGTAAGCCAACTGAGCATCGGTAGCAGGTCCGCCATCGCCACTAAAGCCCAACGACATTCCAATCCCTGCAACAGTGGTGATAATACCAAAAGTGTCAACTTTTCGCACCACATGTTCCTCGAAATTTACTATAAAAACATTCCCATACTGATCTGATGCTATATCCAAAGGTGCCAATTGGGCATCAGTTGCCATTCCGCCATCTCCACTAAAACCCGGTATGCTGTTACCGGCAAATGTTGTTACTATGCCGGCGGTATTAATCCTTCTTACTACAGCATTTCCTTCATCACAGAAATAAATATCTCCATGAGGGCCAATTGTTATTCCTGTAGGATTTTTTATTTCTGCAGCAATCGCCGGGCCGCCATCACCACTGTAGCCGGCTACTCCTGTACCAGCAATAGTGGTAATGGTCTGTGCGCTGCTGCCTGCTGCAAAGCCCGTGAGAAATATGAGGAGTAGCAAAAAAATATTTTTCATGGATAGCTATTAAACCCCAAAAATCAGATCAAACACGACACCCTTTTAATTACAGCTTCATTGATTATGGGCTTAAATGGTTATACTAAATTAAATAAAAAAATCTGCTTTCCATGGAGGCCCCCATCTTTCATGCTTCCTTTTGGTATTGCTCCTACTTATCTTTTATCTCTGAAAATGGAGCTGCAAGGCTGTGTTGTTGCCGTATAAATATACTGCAATAAAAAAGGTTGCCTCTTTCGAAGCAACCTTTTTCTGCCGCTCATATATATGAGGGCGAAAATTGGTTTTTAGAAGTTATCTACGTTATACTTCACGTCTGCCTTTTTGATCAGTGTCTGCTGGAGCAGCTGAGATACTGAATTTCTCAACTGGCCTTCCTGCTGCCTGCGCTGCTGCGGCATAATCATGTTCATGATGTTGGCATCAATCTGGCTTGGTGTGCGCCTGGTAACACTGATAAAATAAACGCCGCCCTGTCCTTTGATACCAGGAGAAACTGCATTCATCTGGAATGCGTTACAGAATGCGTAACCGGTAACCTTAGGTTCAAAACCCAAACCTGGGATGTAGCCTGCAGCCAGTGTCAAAGAATCAGAAGCCTGCACTGTCTGGCCTGCTGCGGCAGCGATACCATCCAGTGTACCTGCTGCGCCGAATTTCTTAACTATAAGATCTGCTTTCTTTTCTTCTTTTACTTTCTGCTCCAGCATAGGGCGGTAGGCTGCAGTAACAGCCATCAGGCCAGGTTCCTGAATAGAAGCCAGTTTGGCAACAACATAACGCTGCTCGCCCAGCTGGAATACATTTGAGATTTCACCTACTTTGTGGTTATATGCCCACCTTACAATCTCTCTCGATGAACCAAGGCCTGCAATAGAAAAGTTGTTCACTTTAATATTGTCACCTACTCTTTTTTCCAGGTTCATTTTCTTTACTGCTGCATCAAATTCTGCTGCTGTAGGGTTTTTACCTGCAAACTCATTAGCGCGGCCGTAAATAGCGTTTACTGTGCTGTCGCTTGGAGCCAGCACTTTTGAAATAGTAGCCATCTGCACAGAAGGGGCAATTCCTTTCTGATCCAGAATAACTATGTAGTGGTAACCAGCGTAGTTGTCGTTAGATACTTTGATGGTTTTCTTTTCGCCTTTAGTGCCTTCGAAAATAAAGTCGCCGAATTCTTTAGAGATAGTAACCCGCTGCTGCAATGTGAACCAGTATTCACCACCCTTAGCCTTGCTACCTTCATCTTCTGAGTATTTTGCTACTACAGAATCAAACGGAGCACCTGCATTGATCATGGCAATAGCACTGTCAAGCCTTGCTTTTGCAGCAGTATCAGACATTACATCCTTGCCTCTGTCTTTGGTGCGAACCAAAATATGCTTGCACTGTACTGAATCAGGAAGTGTTTTACGGTCGGTAACTTTTGTCAGTTTAAAAGCGCCATTATCATAGTAAGGGCCATAAATAGAACCAACAGCCAGGCCTGAAATAGAATCAGAATACCTGCTCATGAAAGTCCTTTTGTTCTGATACACTTCTGAGTAAGAATTGATCTCATCAGATTTGCTGTTAACGAAAGTTTTGTTGTCTTTGGTAGACTCAAATTCAGCTTTGAGGTCCATCAGTGCATTTACCTGGCGTGCAGTATCGGCCGATGAAGGTATGATATCAAAAGAAACGTACTCAATGTTACGTGTAGGCTGATCGTTTTTGTATGCTGCAGCATGCTTCTGCATGTAAGCAGTAATTTCTTCGTCAGT